>JAPLDX010000025.1 GCA_026391215.1 Bacteroidia bacterium | reverse complement strand
CGGCATAACGACCGAATACTTCAAGGACCATAATTCTTTCGTGTGACCCGGCTGAGGTCCTCAGGGTATTCGTCATTTGGATGGTTCGTGTTACACAGGTGCTGAAGCCTATGCAGTAATCTGTACCCGGAACATCGTTATCCATTGTTTTTGGAATTGCAACAACTTTGACACCTTTTTTGTAAAGATGGACTCCATAACTAAGAGTATCATCTCCGCCAATAGGAACCAGATAATCAACGCCAAGCCATTCAAGGTTTTTAATTATCTCGGGGGTAAGGTCATTCATTTCTGCATTATAGGTTCCCTGAAGATGTTCAGGGACGGTGGATTTTGACATGTGGCTGGGCCGTGTTCTTGATGTGTGCAGAAAAGTCCCTCCTGTCCGGCCGGCTTTATTAACGACATTGTCTGATAATATCTGGTAACAGTTGCTGTTGTCTGCTTTGGTATCCCTGATTAATTCTGTAATACCTGCCCAGCCTCTGCGCAGCCCTATTACTTTATAACCTTCGCGGTTTGCGCGTATTGTAACTGCACGTATTGCCGGGTTAAGACCCGGAACATCTCCTCCTCCGGTTAAAATAGCAATAATCCCTTTTGTCTTGGGTATTGCAACGCTGCTTTGCTTTTCCTCTGTTTCCATATTCTTTATTTTTTTAAGACCTCAAAAATAAAATATTTTAAGATTAGTTTGATGGATTAACTGCAATATTTACCTGTTTGATATAAGGTGAGATGAATTACCTTATCCTCTTTTTGACAGGATTTCAAGCTTGGCTATATCCACTATTTCAATGGTTTTTCCGAAAACCTTTATGATCCCGTCCCTTTTAAAATCAGAGAGGGTTCTAATTACATTGGCTGTGCTCATTCCAATATACTCAGCAATTTCTTTTCGTAAAATGGGCAGGTCGAAAACCCTGGTGTTATAGATCTCTTTTGTAAAATAAAGCAGGACAAATGCCACGCGTCCGATAAGGTTCTTTTGCCTGAGATCTAATGTTTGTTTGATTATATTGTCATTGATCTTTGAAATTCTTGTAAGCAGACCCATGGCAAAGCTGCCGTTCTTCAGGAACAGGTTCCTGATATAATCAAGCTTTACGATACAGACAACAGAATCCTCAACAGCAGAAACCGAGTATATGTAATGTTCCTCAGAAAATATGCTCATGTTGCTTACAAACTCAAATGGACGGGTGATTGTAATTATCTGATCTCCACCGGAGGAATTACTCCTGTAAAGCTTGACAAGACCACTTTTAAGGTACTTGAAATCAGTGATTTTATCTCCTTCACGATGAATCATTTCACCCCTGGAAAAAGACCGTTCATATTTATTATCGCATAATTCCCGGATTGCGCTTTCGTCAAGATAAGAAAAGACTACATTCCTGAATTCACAATTCTCACATATACAGGTGCTCTTATCGGTCATAAGATTCACTTTTGTACAAAAATACATTTTCCTTATTACTTATTTAATGGCCTGATTTGTTTTATTGACAAATTTCGAGCTATTTTGAAAATGAATCAGGCAACGAAAATAAAAATTCTCAAATGACCTATAAAACTGATTACCATATACATACTACTTTCAGTGATGGTAAGGCCGCGCCTGAAGATTATATACCTGCTGCAATTTCTGCAGGTATATCCGAAATAGGATTTTCAGAACATCTTTCATTATTCAGGGAGAACCAGGATTGGGTAATGAATCCTGAAAATGTTCTGGAATATGTGAATTATATTGAAGATCTGAAGAAAAACTCTGATAAAATCATTGTTAAAACAGGAATGGAAGTGGATTTTTTCCCGGGTAAGGAAAAAGAGATTGAATTGTTCCTCGGCAAATTCAAGCTTGACTACAGGATCGGATCCGTTCATTACCTGGGGGAAAAGACTGTGGACCTTGGACCTGAATTCTATGAAGGAAAGAATATTGATGCACTGTATGAATCATATTTTGAACATGTGATGGCAGCTGCAGCATCAGGGCTTTTCGATATTATCGGACATTGTGATCTCATAAGGATTTATGGCTACAAGCCATCTTACGATCCTGAACCTCTCTACAGGAAGCTTGCGCGGATAATGCGAGAAAACAATGTCGCTTTTGAACTTAATACCAACGGCCGGAACAGGCCTTTGGCTGATTTTTATCCTGATCGCAGGTTCATTCATGTGTTCAGGGAAGAAAATGTCTCTGTCTGTGTAAATTCTGATGCTCACCTCCCTGCACGTGTCGGACAATTCTTTAGTGAAGCCTACGATCTGCTGAGGCTTGCCGGGTATACTGAAATGGCTGTTTTTTCAGATAGAAAAAGAAAAATGATCCCATTATGATATAAAACACCTGACAATGAAAAAGTTGTTTAAGTTGCTGTTATGTGGTTATTCCTTATTTATTTTTATATACGGATGTACTACGCGGGAAGATAGAGTTGTAAGTATCGGCGGACCAGAGGTCGTTTCCTTCAGGGCTCTCCCCTTCAGCCTTACCGATGTAAAGCTTCTTGATGGCCCTTTCCTTCATGCTACTGAACTTAATATAAAGATCCTGCTTAGTTATGAACCTGACAGGCTTCTTTCAAAATTCTATTCAGAGGCCGGATTAAAGCCAAAAGCAGAACACTATCAGGGTTGGGAGGACGAGTCGCTCGCGGGCCATAGCCTTGGCCATTATCTGAGCGGTTGCTCAATGATGTACCAGACAACCGGCGACAATAGATTCCTGGAAAGGGTAAATTATATCGTGGATGAGCTCAAGATGCTCCAGGATGCTGACGGCGATGGCTATATCGGAGCTTTCCCAAATGGCAAAAAAGTCTTTGAAGAAGAGGTGGCTAAAGGTAATATCAGGTCTGCAGGATTCGACCTCAACGGTATATGGGCGCCATTCTATACCCAGCACAAAGTCATGGCCGGATTAAGGGATGCATATCGCCTTTGCGGAAATAAAACAGCTCTTGCGGTTGAAAAACATTTTGCTGATTGGATCGGCAGTGTTGTAACGCCTCTGAATGATGAGCAGGTCCAGAAGATGCTTAATTGCGAACATGGAGGGATCAGTGAGGCTCTTGCCGACCTTTATGCGGATACAAAGGATGAAAAATATCTTAATCTCTCACAAGTATTCTATCATAAAGCTGTACTGGATCCTCTGAAGGAAGGACAGGATATCCTTCCGGGAAGACATGCCAATACAAACATACCGAAGCTTATCTCCCTGTCCCGGCTATATGAGCTTACAGGGGATACGTCCGACAGAAAAGCTGCAGAGTTCTTCTGGTACACTGTGACCGGGCATCACTCATATGTAACGGGCGGCAACGGGAATGATGAATACTTTGGTCCTGCCGATAAACTGAGAAACCGGCTCGGAGAGGGGACAACCGAGTCGTGCAATGTCTACAATATGCTTAAGCTTACAGAACATCTTTTTGAATGGGAAGCTTCAGCCAGTGTTGCTGATTTCTATGAACGGGCTCTGTTCAATCATATTCTGTCAACCCAAAACCCGGAAGACGGGCATGTTGTATATAACCTGTCGCTTGATATGGGCGGTTTTAAGGATTTCCAGGATCCGGAATGGTTTACCTGCTGTATCGGGACGGGAATGGAAAACCATTCAAAATATGGAAGGAATATCTTTTACCATAATGATAATGAGCTATTTGTGTTTCAATTTATTGCTTCCGAACTGAACTGGAAAGAAAAAGGGCTGACATTGATTCAGAATACAAAATACCCCGAAGAACAGGGAACAACACTGGAATTCAAATGCGAAAATCCATTGAAAATGGTTCTCCTTGTCAGATATCCTTACTGGGCGGAAAATGGCATTGAATTGAAAATTAACGGGAATAAGAAAAGAATCAGGGAGATTCCGGGAACATTTATAACTATTGACAGAACATGGAAGACAGGAGATATTGTGGAAGTGAAAATACCGTTTAACCTGCGTCTTGAAACAATGCCTGACGACAGCAACAGGGTTGCAGTTATGTACGGACCTCTTGTTATGGCGGGAGATCTTGGCCCTATAAAAGATACGGTTCCAAGGGATATAATGTATGTACCTGTCCTGATGACAGAAAACAGGGATCCGGCAACATGGATGAAACCGGTCGATGGAAAGACTAATACTTTTATGACGGTCAATACTGGCAGACCACGTGATGTTGAAATGAAGCCATTTTATACCATATATGACCGCAGATATTCAATTTACTGGGATCTATTTACAGAGAATGGATGGGAAACCAGGCAAACTGAATACCAGGCTGAGCTTGCTGAGATGAAAAGGATAAAAGAAGCAACAATAGATTTTGTGCAGCCAGGCGAGATGCAGCCCGAGCGTGACCATAACTTTAAAGGAGAAAAGACGGAACCTTACAGGTTTAACGAAAGGCCTTACAGGGAATCCCGGGGAGGGTGGTTTTCATTTGATATGAAAACCGGAAGGCAGAGATCCCTGGCCCTGGCAGTAGATTACTGGGGAGGATTTCCAGGGGCAAAAACCTTTGACATCCTCGTAAATGAAAAGATAATTGCAACAGAAAACATTTCAAACAAAAAAGATGGGCAGTTCATTACTATTCAATATGATATCCCGGAAGAAATCTTAAAAGGAAGATCAAAGATCACCGTAAAATTCCAGGCTCATCCCGGCAATGCAGCCGGACCTGTGTTTGGGTTGAGAACTATCAGGAAATAGTTTAGCCTGGAGTACCCCCCTGTCGCTTCGCGACATCCCACCTGAAGGTGGGAAAAATCCAAATCATTCCAGAGCTCTTTTAATAGCAGGATTTTGAGGATGGGTAATAATAATTAAATTCTTAGTAACTTTGAATCTAAGTGATCATCATTATGAAAAATCCGATTAGAATTTTAGCTGTGATCATGCCGGTATTTCTGTTCTTCGCATGCAATGAAGCTGATATTCCTGTTGTAACTACTACCGTCGTTACTGATATATCAACAACAACAGCTGTTTCAGGAGGTGTTATTGTCGATGACGGAGGAGGAACTATTATTGAACAAGGAGTATGCTGGGATACTATAGACAAACCGAAAATTGATAAGAATATAATAACTGATACCGTTGAATCATTGTCTTTTACCAGCAAAATATCGGGACTTTTTCCAAATACAAAGTATTATGTGAGAGCATTTGCAACTAACATAGCCGGCACCGGTTACGGTAATTCAGAGTCTTTCACTACGCTCGGGAATATGCCTTCTATGGGTGCCCCTGTTGCATCAAACATTGAAACACATTCAGTTACTCTTAATGGAACAGTAAATCCTAACCTTCTGTCAACAACAGTTGGTTTTGAGTATGGAACATCTACAAGCTATGGAAATTCAATTGCTTCAACGCAAAGTCCGGTTTCCGGTGATGCAGATACAAGTGTCAGTGCTGTCTTAAGCGGGCTGACTTCCGGTACAACATACCATTTCAGGGTCAAAGCTGAAAATTCATTAGGGATCATGTATAGCAGCGATATGACATTCACAACACTTGGTCAGGTTCCTTCTGCTGTATCAGAGTCTGTTTCCGGACTGAAAATCAATACTGTCACACTACATGGTTCTGTGAATCCAAACTATTTACCAACAGCTGTCACTTTTGAATGGGGGACCTCAATAAGCTATGGGAATACGTTTACTCTCTCATCCGGTTCACTCACCGGAAGCACTTCTGTCAATGTCAGCTCAGACCTGACAGGCTTAACTGCAGGGACGACATATCATTTCAGAATCAAGGCTGTAAATGAGCTGGGAGCGACAACTGGTGATGATCTTATATTTAAAACCTATGTTGTGGCTGATGCGGACAATAACTATTATTATTCTGTAACTATCGGCTCACAAATTTGGCTGCTGGAGAATCTGAAAACTACTCATTATAAGGATGGTACAAGCATACCACTGGTTACTGACAATACAGCATGGAAGAATCTTTCTACACCAGGATACTGCTGGTACAGCAATAATGAAACTACATATAAGACAACATACGGAGCTTTATATAACTGGTATACCGTAAATACTGGTAAAATATGTCCATCCGGCTGGCATGTTCCTACAAATGGCGAGTGGGTTACTTTAACCAATTATCTGGGTGGAGAAAGCGTTGCCGGTAATAAATTAAAGGAAGCTGGAAGCATACACTGGGGAGATCTTAATGCAGGGACCAATGAGACCGACTTTACCGGCCTTCCGGGCGGGAACAGGATTGATGACGGAACATTTTCAGGCATCGGTCTTTCAGGGCTGTGGTGGAGTGCTTCAGCATCCCTGGCGACAACTTCATATTATGCGATTCTTTATTATAATTCCGGCAATCTGGTCAGGGGAGGCAATCTGAATGTGTATGGCCTTTCAATCCGCTGTACTAAAGATTGACAGACATTCATTTCAGACCAGAACATGTTCCAGGAATATTTTTATTCCTATTGCTATAAGTATTAATCCCCCGATTATCTCAACTCTCTTACCCAGCTTTTCACCTGCAGATTTTCCGATCCTTATTGCAACCATTGAAGCGAGGAATGTCACTATTCCGATTATTATGGCGGAACTCCATATTTTTATGTCAAGAAGAGCAAAACTGATACCTACTGCAAATGCATCAATGCTTGTCCCGACAGCGATAGTCAGAAGAGTCAGGGGTTTGGAATAGTCCCTGGCTTCTTCTTCCTTCTTACGTCTGATTCCTTCAATTATCATTCTTATACCAAGAAATGACAGTAATGCCAGGGCAATCCAGTGATCTGCAGCTTTTATGAAATCGCTTACAAATGAACCCAGAAAAAATCCCGCTACCAGAAGTCCTGCCTGAAATATGGCCAAAACTATAGCTACACGCACTGCCTGCCGGAAAAGCACTTTGTTCTGAATTACCCCGTACGAAAGTGAAACAGCAAATGTGTCAAACGAGAGGCCCAGTGCAACAGCAATAATTGTCAACAGATCCATTATACAGATAACTGGTTCGCAAATATAATAGAAAACATCATTCAGGTTTTTTAAATTGATTGCATATATTTGAACACTTAAAATAAATGTCCGGATGAGAGCTGTTATTCAGCGAGTAAGCAGAGCATCAGTATCTGTCAATAATAAGATCCTTTCTGAAATCGGTCCGGGCCTGCTTGTGTTTATCGGCATTGAAGAACAAGACAGCGATGAGGATATTGAATGGCTTTGCAACAAAACAGTGCAGCTCAGGATCTTTAATGACAGTATTGGTGTGATGAATCTCTCAGTCCTTGAAACAGGAGGGGATATTCTGGTAATCAGCCAGTTTACGCTTCATGCCAAAACGAAAAAGGGCAACAGGCCGTCATATATTAAAGCCGCCCCGCCGGAAATAGCGATCCCCCTGTATGATAAATTTGTTGCCAGGCTTTCGGAACTGCTGGGCAAACCGGCAGGAACAGGAGAATTCGGCGCTATGATGATGGTAGAAATTCATAATCACGGACCGGTTACAATTATCATTGATACGAAAAATAAAGAATAGGAGCTGATGCAGGAAAATACTCATATTATCGATGAGAAAACGCTGAAAAGATCGGTTCTGCTTGTAACTGCATTTGCTGCTTTTCTCACTCCCTTTCTTGGCTCAGCTATTAATCTTGCCTTGCCGGCAATAGCAAAAGACTTTAATACCACCGCAATAGAGCTGGGCTGGATAGCCAGCAGTTTTATACTCTCCGCTGCAATGTTTCTGCTGCCTTTTGGACGGCTTGCAGATATTGTCGGAAGGAAAAAGATCTTTACGTATGGGATTTCACTTTTCTCTCTGTCATCTTTTCTTATCATATTCTCATGGAATATCGGATCCCTCATAATATTCCGTATAATTCAGGGCATCGCAGGGGCTATGATATTTGGAACCAGCCTGGCAATCCTGACTTCAGTCTTTGGTCCTGGAGAGCGCGGCAAAGCTATGGGAATAAACATTACAGCAGTATATACAGGCCTTTCGGGTGGTCCTGTCATAGGAGGATTGCTGACTCAGCATTTCGGATGGAGAAGTATTTTCGTATTTCTTGTTCCATTTGGAATTGCATCCCTTTACCTGATTATTAAAAAGATCCAAATTGAGTGGGTGGAAGCAAAAGGTGAAAAATTCGACTGGAAAGGATCGGTTATATACGGCATCTCAATGGCTTCATTCATGTATGGATTTTCAAAGCTTCCATCAGCTCAGGGATGGATTTTTCTGGGTTCTGCTTTAATTCTTGGATTGATCTTCCTGTTTTTTGAAAAAGGAATCAGCAATCCTGTTTTTGACATCAGGCTCATATTGTATAACAGGGTTTTTGCCTTTTCAGGTATTGCAGCACTTATTCATTATTCAGCTACTTCAGCAACCGGTTTCTTTATCAGCCTTTATCTCCAGTACATTAAGGGCATGGATGCCCGGACAGCAGGATTTGTCATGATATCACAGCCTGTCATGATGGCGCTTTTATCACCCCTGGCCGGAAAGCTATCCGACAAATATAATCCTGGAATTATTGCTTCGTATGGCATGGGGCTTACTGCAACAGGATTGATTATGCTTTGTTTCGTGAACGAGACCAGTCCTATATATCTGATTATCGGTTTGCTGATTATAATGGGCGTCGGTTTTGGACTGTTTTCCTCACCCAATTCCAATGCGATTATGAGTTCTGTTGAGAAAAAATATCTTGGTGTTGCATCAGGTGTTGTCGGTACAATGCGGATGGCAGGTCAGATGCTCAGTATGGGTATTGCAATGATGTTGTTGGCTGTTTATCTGGGCAAGGAAGCAATTACTCCTGCTACATACCCCGGACTTATCTCAGGCATGAGAACCGGATTTATAATTTTTTCTTTACTCTGTATCCTGGGTATTTTCGCTTCTCTTGCCAGAAACAGAAGACTTAACTAGCCTGCAAGTATTTGCGGTATCATAACTCCTGCAACAAAACCAATAAACAGTACCACAAAGCTAAGAAGGATCCACCACCAGAGTGCGCGCCAGGAGGGTGAGTTAACCTGACCTTCATTTCCGATAAGAACAGACCAGGCCTGAAAATTGTGTCTTACTGCCCAGCGTTCATAGAGAAATATTAAAAATCCGCCTGCCAGGCCACCCAGAACTGTGATTGCCAGCCAGGTCATTACAGCCCAGACACTTAATGGCATGATCGGGCATATTTTAAGATTTTGATTTATAAGTGGCATAGCAATTGCATTGATCCCGGCTAAACCAAGATTAGTCACAACCAGTACCTGCGGCAGACGCCGGAACAAAAAATGCACGAAATTCTTTTGACTTAAGGGAGCCAGCAGCGGCCCGTGAAAAACCAGCCATCCCATAACTAAAGGAAAGCCGAATTCCAGGATAACCTTCAAAAATCCGCTGGCACCGCCGGACATCATCATCAGGATAATGATTACCAGCGCAACAATATAAGTTGCCACGACAGGTACCAGGTTGCCTGTTGCTTCTACCAGGGCGGTTTTCCAATAAGCTGATTTACGTTTCTGCCCCAGTATCATTCTGATTATTAATGCAAGTGGACCGAGAATAATTACGGCTGGTATCCAGAATTTCAATCCTCTCTTGTCATTATTATGAATCGAGAATAATAATAACAAACTGACCAATATTATACCCGTCCATGTCATTCCAACAACCCTGCATGATCTTGCTCTTTCCTGAGCCTGGTGGTATCGCCGGCTGGCTTCTTTCTGAACATCAGCCGGAAAAAGTTTGCTGAGAGGTCCGGCCTCCCGGGGATTTGATAATTCCTCTTTTATATTTAAAATAACCGGGTGGTCGTACTGATAGTAATAATAAAGATACACCACACCGTTAGTCAGATCAGCTGTCAGCGATTCAATTGTCCAGCTGGTCGTTGCTTCCATATGAACAGCTTCCAGGACATTAGTGGCATCCTTTGCAGTAAGCTGTTCATTGGTGTTCATTAATTGCCCCAATAATTCCTGAGCTTTATCATAACGCCAGTCAGGATAGCCATAACCATTGACAGGGTTAGCCACATTGAAATTAGTAGAAACAATGAATCCGTCACCGGATGGCTTCCTGGTGAAAACTACCTCCCCGTCTTTCCCTGCGCTGATGATCACTGCATCGCCGGTTGAATCGGCAAACTGCATCTGGTCGTGCATATAGGAATGCCACTGATGGTTATTGATCCAGGAAATGACCTCCTCAACTGTGGAACATTCATGCATTATCAGTATTGGATAAATGCTATAGTCTCCGGAAACCGGTATTCGCTCCGTATGAGGATTTATATCGACCCGGGGAAGGCCATTGGCATCATACGCCAGTCCTTTCTCATTTACTCCCTGCTGGACATTGTCTGGTGTACCAATCCAGATCACTCCGTATTTGGTGGAATCACCCGGATCGACCCAATAATAAGAATCCGGGTTTATATAATCATCGTTGCCGCCAAAAAAGACACTTTCTCCTTTAGAAATGGTAAATACCGTACACCCGGAAGGGATGATGCGGTTGTCCTGAGACACATCTGAAAGCAGACAGGTCCCGAATCCAATAATCATAAGCAATAGAGAACCAGATTTTAATCTAAAATTTTCCATGATAGAATAAATTTTATTAATTATCTGAAATTCAATTTCTAAACTTTTTTAGAGCTTTTTCTTGTTATTTTATGGTTTTCAGCTTTTGTTTTGCATGATGCAGCTTATAATATACTGTTTGCTTTTTTTTGATCTGGCTATAAACGCTGATAAATGAATCAACGATGTATCCTGAAAAATAATAGATATTGAAAAAGCAGTTAAAAAAGTATTATGAAAACAAAAAGCATTATATTAATCCCGTCCTTTTTTCTCTTGATTTGCATATTATTTTAACCTGATTGTTATGACAAAGTTATATCAAAAACCTATTAAATCGTGTCCTTCAGACAACGAAATAAAAAAGGGTCTTAAAGAAATCATTGAATCTATTCCTGCAGTGCCTGAAAAGCGTCTGCTGATGAAAATCCTTAACATGATTGACCTGACCAGTCTCAATACAACAGACACAAAAAGCAGTATCATAAATCTTACCGGAAAAGTAAATAGTTTTCAGGGCAGGTTTTCCAATATCCCGAATGTCGCTGCGATCTGTGTTTATCCCAATTTTGTATCTGTGGTAAAGGAAAAATTGTCTGCCAAGAATGTAAAAATAGCATCTGTCGCTGGTTCATTTCCAACATCACAGACGTTCAGGAGCATAAAGATTGCGGAGTGCAAAATGGCTGTAGAAGCCGGGGCTGATGAAATTGACATTGTAATGCCTGTGGGGAATTTCCTTGGAAATGATTATGAAACTGTTGCTGATGAGATCCGTGAAATAAAGACATCCATAGGTGATAAACACTTAAAGGTTATTATTGAATCCGGGCTGCTCGGTGATTATGAGCAAATTTTCAGGGCATCATTGATCGCTATGGATGCCGGGGCTGATTTTGTAAAGACATCCACAGGAAAAATAAATATTTCGGCAACACCCGAAACAGCTTATGTCATGTGCCATGCAATCTCGGATTTCTATTCCGAAACAGGAATAAAGGTCGGATTCAAGCCCGCAGGAGGTATTGCTTCTGCCGCCGACTCATTGTTTTATTATCATATTGTCGGTCATTGCCTTGGTGAAGAATGGCTCAATAATTCTTTATTCAGGATTGGGGCAAGCCGACTGGCAAATAACATTCTGTCTGAAATTGCCGGTGAGCGACATGACCACTTCTGAACAGGGGCAAAATATTATTCTGCAGGATTCAATCAGTCATATTCCTGATACCGCCTCTTTTTGCACAAGGAACAGCATTTCAGATATTACTTTCCACGATTCCGCCAGCTTTATATTCACCATCGAACCACTTAATTCGAACAAGTTCCCTTTCATTTTTATTGAAAAAAATTCAATTCGTGAAGCAAGGGAAAAAGAATTTCTGATGAAAAAACTCAGAAACGGTAATGAGATCCCTGCACAGCCTTTAAATAATGACTGGTTCATATTTGCAGTAATGGTTTCAATATTCCTTTATTCCCTGATCAGTGTCATATCAAAAAGGTTCTTCAATGACATGAAAAGGTTCTTTCTCTTCCGTGGTATCGGAGATCCTGCTTCCCGCGATATGCAGGGTCTGTTTCACTGGCAGTCAACAATTATCAACCTTGTTTCATTTCTCAGTATAGCATTATTTACATACTGTGCTGCTGATTATTACGAATTCATACCTGAAATGATTCCCGGTGTCATCTTCTGGATCATTTGCTTTGTAATAATAATTGTTGTCGTCACAATTCGGCATCTGATGTGTAATGTGACCGGAAATATCAGCGGTGAAACAAATGCATTCAACGAATATATAATAACAATATACCTTTCATACAGGTACCTGGCTTTTATTTTATTCATCCTTGCTGTGATGGTATCATATACCCATATCTTTAATGCACAATCACTTTTTCTTGCCGGATTGATCATGATTGGTGTCGTGTACCTGATATGCATTATTAGGGTCTTCATGATATTTATAAGAAAGAATATTTCAATATTATATTTGATTTTATACCTTTGTGCGCTGGAATTTTTGCCTGTTTTGATTATAATGAAATATGTAACAGGCCTGTTTTAGAACATTGAGTGATCACTGGAAAGTAAAACTAAAACTGTAAGGTGTTGAAAATAAGGAAGATTTTAGTGTCGCAGCCAGAACCGTCGGAGGTAAAATCACCATACTTTGACCTGGCAAAGAAATACAACCTTAAAATAGAATTTAAACCTTTTATTCAGGTTGAGGGTATCCCGATAAAAGATTTCAGGCAGCAAAAGATCAATATTCTTGACTTCACTGCCGTGATCTTCACAAGTAAAACCGGCATTGATCATTTCTTCAGGATCTGCAATGAATTGAGGATCGTAGTGCCTGATACAATGAAATATTTCTGCATCACCGAGAATGTTGCATTTTACCTGCAGAAATATATTGTTTACAGAAAACGGAAGATCTTTCACGGAAAGGCAAAATTCCAGGATCTCATTGATATCATCGTTAAACACAGAGAGGACAATTTCTTTGTTCCCCTTTCTGATCCGCATAATGCAGAGATTCCTGACCTGCTGGATAAAAACAATATTACATATACTATCGGAATCCTTTATAAAACAATCAGCAGCCATTTTGCCAATTTAAAAGATTTTGATTACGATATTATTGTATTTTATAGTCCTTCGGGAATTAAGTCACTTAAAGAGAATTTCCCTGATTTTGTCCAGGGAGAGATAAAAATTGCAGCATTTGGACCTACAACTGCCTGTGCTGTTGAACATGAAGGGCTGAGGCTTGATATCAATGCTCCGAATCCAAAAGCTCCATCCATGACAATGGCTCTTGATAATTTCCTTAAAGAGTACAACAGGAATCATCAGAAGTAAGATCATTTCAACATAATCACCCGCCTGAAGCCCAGTGAAATAACATGGACCCTGTCAGCAGAGGCGCCTTTTATTATGAATACCGGGAGAGAAACATTTCATAAATCCGAGAGACTCTGCAGCCGTAAAATAATTACGTTTCTGTTCGATAGCGGTAACGTTTTTTATTCGAAACTTTTTAAAATTGTATGGAGCAAAAGCCCTGTCCCTATTTCATCCCCTTCACAAGTTGCATTCAGCGTTACTAAAAAAAGCTTTCGTCTCGCTGTGACGAGAAACCTGATTAAACGCAGGATGAGAGAAGCGTACCGCAGGAACAAATATATACTCTATGATTTCCTCTGCAGTGAAAACATTAAGATTGTCTTTATTGTTATATACAAAGAAGATTCTGTCATGGATTTCAGGGAAATTGAAATCTCAGTGAAAGAAATGATTGATCGGTTAATTGATTCTATTAAAAAATAAATATGAAAAAAGTCAGACGGACCAGATTAATTATCGTATTCAGTTTATTGATTTTTGCGGGTCTGAGTACAGGATTCCTGGTATTTCAGGAATCACGTGACTTCAGAATCGCTAAAAACCTTGATATCTTTTTTTCTCTTTTCAGGGAGCTGAATGCCTTTTATGTTGATGAGATCAATCCTGATAAAGTGATCAAGGCGGGAATTGACAATATGCTTAAAACACTGGATCCATATACTGTTTACTACACGGAATCGGATGCTGATGAATTTACATTCATGACAACCGGGAAGTATGGAGGAATAGGATCGCTTGTAAGAGGCGGCGGTGATTATGTCGTGGTCAGCGAGGTATATAAAGGGTTCCCGGCTGACAAAGCAGGAATAAAGGCAGGAGATGTCCTTAAAAAGGTCGATGGTATACAGCTTAAAGGGCTCTCTACAGATAATGTGAGCGAGAAGCTGAAAGGAAATCCTGGTACAGATATTACTGTTACGATTGAAAGAAACGGAACGGAATCAGACTACCTGATGAAAAGGGAAAAA
Source organism: Bacteroidia bacterium (assembly GCA_026391215.1). Taxonomy (GTDB): domain Bacteria; phylum Bacteroidota; class Bacteroidia; order Bacteroidales; family VadinHA17; genus LD21. The sequence goes on along the minus strand of JAPLDX010000025.1, from coordinate 11,408 downwards.
ATAAAAATCTCTCCGGTTCCCTACTTCGGAATGATCGATCAGAAGACAGGTTATATCCGCTTTACTACTTTCACCCAGGATTGTGTTGAAGAGGTCAAAAACGCCCTTGTCACTCTGAAGAATAATAATCCTCAGCAAATTATCCTTGACCTGAGAGGGAATCCCGGGGGATTGCTTACCGAAGCTGTCGGAATTGTAAATCTTTTTGTGGGCCCGGGCAAGGAAGTGGTTTCCACAAAGGGCAAGGGGAAGAATTTTGATGAGGATTTCAAGACTACAAAAGCGGCAATTGATGAAAAAATACCAATAGCGGTGCTGATAAACAGGGGATCAGCTTCGGCAGCTGAAATAGTTGCCGGTGCCATTCAGGATCTTGACAGGGGAATAATCGTTGGCCAGCGATCATACGGAAAAGGGCTCGTTCAGATAACCAGGCCCCTGAGCTATAATACACAGCTGAAAGTTACTACTGCAAAATATTATATCCCAAGCGGAAGATGTATCCAGGCTCTTGATTTCTCACATCCCAATGAGGATGGAAGCGTCGGTATTATTCCCGATTCGCTGATATCGGAATTTAAGACAAAAAACGGAAGAACCGTAAGGGATGGCGGAGGAATAACACCTGATATTGAAATTACTCCTGAACCATTAAGTCAGGTCGCAACAGAACTTTACCTGAGAAACTATATTTTTGATTTTGCTTCGAAATATTACTGGGCTCACCCCGACATCAGTACTATCTCCCAGTTTAGCTTTACAGATACAGATTATACCGATTTCAGTAACTTCCTTGTTAACCGCAAATTCAATTACAGAACTTTTACCGAAGCCTCTCTGGCCGATCTGATTGAAAATGCAAAAAAAGAAAAATATTATGATCTTCATAAAGATCTTTTCACAGAGCTTGAAAAGGATATTGTACATAACCTCGATCATGATCTTACAATGTTCCGTGATGAAATAACAGATCTTATTGAAGAGGAAATTATCAGTCGTTATTTTTATGAGGAGGGAGCTATTGCCTGGGGAATAAAAAGCGATGAGCAGGTAATCAAGGCTCTTGAAACATTGAATAATAAGGAAAAATATACATCCATATTAAGCGGCAAATCCGGATCCGTCCTGATTACCAGCCAGGATGCCGACAGTAAAAATCTGTGATGTCAGGACTTTTATACTGCCATTGCACTGTTGCGCCGTTGCACCATTGAACCGTTTAGTGCGTTTCCAGCCAGTTTTTCCCTGTTCCCCAGTCAACTTTAAGATGTACCTCCAGCTTTGCGGCATTCGACATTTCATCCAGTACTATGTTCTTAATTTCCTCAAGTTCAGGATTATACACTTCAAAAATAAGTTCATCATGAACCTGCAGGATCATTTTCGTCCGGTATTTCCCGGCCTTCAGCTTTTCATGTATCCTGACCATGGCTATTTTTATTATATCTGCAGCAGATCCCTGAATTGGTGCATTTATAGCATTTCTTTCAGCATTGCCCCTTACAACCTGGTTTCGTGAATTGATATCACGAAGATATCTCCTCCTGCCAAACATGGTTGTAACATATCCTTTTGCCCTTGCTTTTCGGATGCTTTCATCCATATAAACTTTAACGCCGGGATAAGATACAAAATACCCGTCGATAAGCTCTTTTGCTTCTTTCCTGCCTATTGTCAGCCGTTCTGAAAGACCAAATGATGAGATGCCGTATATGATCCCGAAATTGGCAGTTTTTGCCCTGCTCCTCATCTCCCGTGTAACATCTTTAATTTCAACGCCAAAAATCTTTGAGGCAGTTGCTGCATGGATATCATTGCCCGAAAGAAAATCAGAGATCATGCTTTTATCCTTGCTCAGGTGAGCCATGAGCCTCAGTTCAATCTGGGAATAATCTGCCGAAAAGAAAACGTATCCTTCTTCCGGAATAAAAGCTTTCCTGATCTCCCGCCCTCTCTCTTCCCTAATTGGAATGTTCTGCAGATTCGGATTATTTGAGCTTAGCCGGCCGGTAGCTGCGACAGCCTGGTTAAATGATGTATGTATCCTTCCGGTTTTATTATCAACCAGCAGTGGAAGCGCTTCAACATAAGTTGATAATAATTTCCTTAAACCCCTGTATTCCAGCACCTTTTCAATGACGGGGTGCTTATGTTTCAGCCGCTGTAAGATCTCTTCACTGGTATTGAACTGTTTTGTCCTTGTGACCCTTGCGTTATCATCCAGTTTCAGCCTGACAAACAGTATGTCACCAAGTTGTTTCGGAGATGAAATATTGAATTCCGTTCCGGCAAGAGCATAGATTTCTTTTTCAAGATTTAAAATATCCTGCCTCAGGCTGCCTGTAATTACTTTCAACTCGTCCCTGTCAAGAATGACTCCGTTCCTTTCCATGGTTGCAAGTACTTTTATCAGGGGCATTTCAATGTCTGAAGCCAGCACGGATAAACCCTCTTCCTTTAATTTAGGTTCGAAAACATTCTTCAGCTGAAAAGTCACATCCGCATCTTCCACGGCATATTCTGTCAGCTGTTCAACAGGCACTGACCGCATGTTTTTCTGGTTTTTTCCTTTATCGCCGATAAGAGATTCAATGTGGACCGGAGTGTAAGAGAGATAGACTTCTGACATCAGATTCATATTGTGCCTCATATCCGGTTCCAGCAGGTAGTGTGCTATCATTGTGTCGAAGAAGGGTCCGCTGACCTCAATTCCATAATTGGTCAGAACCTGTATATCGAATTTAATATTCTGTCCGATTTTGAGTATGACTGGATTTTCCAGAAGCGGTTTGATTATCTGAAGAAGCTTAGCTGTTTCCTGTTGTGATCCCGGGAAATGAATAAGGTATCCTGAGCCTTTTTCCCATGACAATGTGAGTGCAACAATTTCAGAGTTAAGAGGATCTATGCCGGTGGTCTCGGTATCAAAACAGAACTCTTTAAGTGTTTCTGCCAGGTGAACAATTGTTTCTAATTCAGCTTCGTTCTCAATCAGTTTATAGCTATGGCTAACGTTATCTATTGAAGATTTTGTTGTAATGGAAGCAACTTCGCCAGTCTCATAGAAAAGAGAACCCTGAACTGAATCAACCGGCAGGGGTTTTGGTTTTTCTTCCTGAGGCTTTTCCAGCTTTTCAATTTCAGATAAAATCCTTGTGCCGGCAGTTTTGAATTCCAACTCATCAAAAAGAGTTTTAAGCTTTTGTGAATCAGGGATTTCAGTTTTAAGCTTTTCTTCGTCAAATACTACCGGAACATCCAGCACAATGGTTGCCAGCTTCCTGGACATTTCAATCTGTTCCCGGTTATTCTCAATAATCTCCTTCAGCTTTCCTTTCAGCTTGTCTGTGTTCTTAAAGAGCTCTTCAACGGATCCGTATTCTGATATCAGCTTCACGGCTGTTTTTGGTCCGACGCCCGGGGCTCCCGGAATATTATCAGATGCGTCGCCCATAAGGGCAAGAATATCAATAAATTGTTCCGGCCGTTGAATCGAGAATTCTCTTTTTATGTCCTCAACTCCCCACTGAACTGATTCATTGCCGCTTCTTGATGGTTTAAACATCAGGGTATTATCAGTAACAAGCTGTGCAAAATCCTTGTCAGGGGTCATCATGAAGGTGGTAAACCCCTTTTCCGAAGCTTTTCTTGCCAGGGTTCCGATGACGTCATCAGCCTCAAATCCCGGGCAATCTATCACAGGTATATTATAAGCTTCTATCAGCTTTTTGATATATGGAATTGCTTTCTTAATGTCCTCGGGTGTCTCATCGCGGTTTGCTTTATACTCATTGAACATTTCATGCCTGAAGGTTGGCGCCGGTGTATCAAAAACCACAGCAATATGAGTCGGCTTTTGCTTTTGAAGCACTTCTTCAAGTGCAAGAAGGAATCCGAATATAGCAGAGGTATTGAGTCCCTTTGAAGTGATCCTGGGATTCTTTATGAATGCATAATATGCTCTGAAAATTAACGCATAAGCATCCAGTAAAAAGAGCTTTTTTGTACTGTTATCCGGCATAATTTATCTATTCATTATCGGAGGCAAACCATTCGGCACACGATTTTGCAGTCTCAAAAAGCCTGAGGCTGTGCAACTTTGCTCCTTTTGGCATTTGATTTTTAAGGCGTTCAGCAAAATCAGCGATAAGGTTTTCGCATGTCGGCTGATAATCAACAATCACGGTATTGCCAAATGTTTTCTTCATCATCTCCATTTTTTCTTGTCCATAGTCATTGCTGACAACAACAGAATGATCAAAGAGGTTGATTATTTTTTTGAGAACAATATCTTTAAGTTCCGTAAAATCAATTATCATCCCGTTTTTGGGATTTTCAGCCTCATTGACAGGAGTGCCGGTCAATGTCACAAACAGCCTGTATGAATGCCCATGGACGTTCCGGCATGGTCCGTCATAATTCTTTAATGCATGCGCCATTTCAAATGAAAATTCTCTTGTTACTCTTATAACACGGGCCATATTTCAATATTTAGAAGAATAATATTCAAATTTAATTATTCCGGTGGATATCCGGTTAAATTATGTTAAAGCTCTGAATCACACCAAAGAATATTGTAAAATCATAATGGTCAATAATCATATTTTGAATAAATTTGCGAACTTTGCATTGAAATAACCAGATCTTATGGAAGAAGAAAAAATCAAGCTTACTTTTCCGGCATTATTTAATGATACCGTACGGAAACATGGCGGCTCTCTGGCATACTCATTTGTAGGAGAAGAACCTATCAGCTATGCAGCGGCCGCAGTAAAAATCAGGGCTTTATCTGCTTTTCTTGAAAAGGCAGGCATTTCCCGCGGAGACAGGGTAGCAATTCTGAGCGCTAATATGCCGCAATGGCCAATCGCATACTTTTCTGTCACATTCATGGGGGCTGTGGTGGTTCCTATACTTCCTGACTTTTCTACTACTGAGGTATTCAATGTTCTTGAGCACTCTGAAGCAAAAGCCATGTTTGTATCATCATCACTTTACTACAAAATTGAAGGCGCCAGACCTGACACAGTTAAAAAGGTTATACAGATTGAGGATTTTTCAATGATCTATCCTGATAAGGAATCGTTAAAATTTGATCCCGATGCCCTGCCTGCAGGTAATTATGAAGTTGGGGAGGAGGATCTTGCATCCATCATTTATACTTCAGGAACTACCGGCCGGTCTAAAGGTGTAATGCTCACTCATAAGAATATAAGCTTTAATGCTTTGGGGGGTAAAATGATCCAGGATGTTAATGAAAATGACCGGTTTTTATCCGTGCTTCCATTATCGCATACATATGAAAATACCCTTGGACTGATGTTGCCGATGATCGGCGGTTCATGTGTTTATTATCTCAGGAAACCGCCCACTCCTCCTGTTTTATTACCTGCCATGGAGCTGGTCAAACCCACATTTATGCTAACAGTTCCGCTTATTATGGAGAAAGTCTATTTTAATAAGATCCTGCCCACATTCAAAGATAAGACCATACTTAGACTTCTTTATAAAATTCCGTTTTTCAGGAAAAAATTACATGCTGTCGCAGGCAAAAAATTATACAAGACCTTTGGGGGACATTTGAAGTTTTTCGGTATAGGAGGATCAAAAATTAACAAAACTGTAGAACAATTCCTGCGTGAAGCAAAATTCCCGTATGCTGTAGGATATGGCCTTACTGAAACAGCGCCCCTGCTTGCTGGCGCAAGTCCGGCGAAAACAGTTTTTGAATCAACCGGGCCTGCAGTTCAGGGAATTGAGCTTATTGTTAACAATCCTGACAAAAAGACTGGAGAAGGCGAGATATGGGCAAGGGGGCCGAATGTTATGAAAGGTTATTATAAGGAGCCTGGCATGACTGCTGAAGTTATTACGCCTGATGGCTGGTTCAAAACCGGAGATCTGGGCAAGCTTGATTCTGAAAATAATTTATTTATCAGGGGCCGCCTGAAGAATATAATCGTTGGTGCAAGCGGAGAAAATATTTACCCTGAAGAAATTGAATCGGTAATTAATAATTTCCAATATGTCGCTGAGTCCCTTGTGATCCAGCAGAAAGGCAAGCTTGTTGCCCTGGTCAATCTTAACATGGAGGAGCTTGAAAAGAAATATCAGCACATGAAGCATGATATGGGGAAAATATATGATGAATTACTGGAGGAGCTGAAGGAATACGTAAATTCCAAAGTAAACAAATTCAGCCAGATCAATAAGGTGGTTATTCAGCCGGACCCATTCCAGAAAACAGCTACATTGAAAATTAAAAGGTTCTTATATATGTAGTAAAAACCCCCGTCCCGCTGAAGCGGGACCGCCCCCTGAAGGGGGCTAAAATCCAACTTTTTAGCAAGATCCCGACACGTCCGCATATTACTCCTTCAGGGGGATGTCGCGTAGCGACAGGGGGTATTATTTCACAGCCTCCCTGTATCTTTCATTTACTACATCCCAGTTCACTATGTTCCAGAAAGCATCGATATAATCAGCTCTCTTATTCTGATATTTCAGGTAATAAGCATGTTCCCATACATCAATTGTCAATATCGGGATACCTTTTATCGGGGAAATATCCATCAGTGGATTATCCTGATTCGGAGTGCTTCCGACTGCCAGGCTTTTATCGGGAGTCATATAAAGCCAGGCCCATCCGCTTCCAAAACGGGTTTTTGCAGAATTGCTGAAGGTCTCTTTGAATTTTTCAAAAGAGCCAAATGCTTTTGTAATCGCAGTCGTCAGTTCTGCAGACGGACCTGATGATCCTTTCCCAAGATTCTGCCAGTATATTACATGGTTATAATAACCGCCACCGTTGTTTCTTACAGCATCACCTGCCTTGGAAACTTCAGCGAAGATCTTTTCAATTGGTGTATTTTCAAGTGCGGTACCTTTTATGGCATTCACGAAATTCGTGAAATAAGCCCTGTGATGCCTGTCATAATGAATCTCGACTGTTTTTGCATCAATGTAAGGCTCAAGTGCATCGTATGCATACGGCAAAGCCGGGAATTCTTTTGTTTCAATCTTTTTCATATCTGTGTTTTTTAAATCGTTCACTTGTCCTGACAGGGATGTTCCTGAAAATAATATAATTGCTATCCCTGCAATATAGGTCCTGACAATATTTTTGTGCTTCATTTTTTTGATATTTAAACATTAAACAAAACAGAAAGGAAAATGTTCAGTTCTGGTCGTGCATATTTAATAGTTACCTCAAAATTATTATTTATTATGCAACTTTTAGTGTATTTTTGTCGTTATATGTATAACAAATACAGCTTCCATATGAAAAAGTATATCACATTATTCCTGCTTGCTGTTTTTATGACTGGCCTGCTGACTAGTTGTAAAAAGAAACCACCACAAACTCCCATCCTGCCTCCTGAAGAATCAATGGTAATAGATTTCAGTAATTTTGAAACAGGTAAATCAGCTGATTTTATCTCATTTAATAAAGGGGTTGAAAATAGTAACTGGGAATTTGCCGCACTTGTGGCCGGATACTGGAGAACAATACTTACGGCAACGTGCGTTGTCCCTGTTTATGCCTTTAAATTAGCTGCTGAACAGACACCTGTATGGCTGAAAGATGAAGAAGTATTTCAGTGGAGCTATTCCGCAAGTGTTCTTACTGTTACATATAAAGCCAGGCTTGTGGGCCAGATAAGGACTTCTGATGTACTATGGAAATTGTATATCACAAAAGAAGGAACGGGAGGGTTCGCAGAGTTTCTCTGGGTTGAGGGTACTTCAAAGAGTGACGGAACAAGCGGACAATGGACTCTTTATCATAGTTATACTTACCAGGAAAAACTCCTTCAGATCGATTGGACAAAAACCTCTGCAGGGATAGGAACTGTGAAATACACATATATCAGGGATAAAAATGATGCCAGGGTAACCGATCCATTTAAGAACAGTTACATAGAATACGGAAAAACAACCGGCAATTATAATGCTTTCTATGGCATTCATTACTATAACGGCCAGGCATTTTCCGATGTTGATGTGGAGTGGAGCACAACCGGATTAAATGGAAGAGTTATGGCCCAGTTATGGTTCCAGGATACTCCTGCCGGATGGCATTGCTGGAATGGCAATCTGGCAAACATTACATGTCCGTAAAAAAGAAATAGAATATATCAGAGGGTGCTTCATTACAGACACCCTCTTTTTATTTATCGTCAATTATTTTTTAGTATTTTGCATCGCTTAAACAGTAATGAAAATAATGTCTGCAGGAAAAAAATCCATATTGCTGATTGTTCTGATTCTTGTTGCTGATCAGATTTTTAAGTTCTGGATTAAAACGCATATGGTCCTTGGGGAGGAAATTCATATTTTCGGTAAATGGGGAATGCTTCATTTTGTGGAAAATAACGGAATGGCATTCGGCATGGAGATGGGCGGGAAATCAGGAAAGCTGGTACTAAGCATTTTCAGAATCATAGCTGTTTGCGCGATCGGGTGGTTCCTTAATTCAATTATAAAGAAAAATGTTAATCTGGGACTTGTTCTTGCTGTCAGCGCCATTCTTGCCGGTGCAGTAGGCAATATTATTGACAGTGCTTTTTACGGTATGGTCTTCAGCGAAAGCTTTTATCAGCCGGCTGTCATCTTCCCACCGGGAGGAGGATATTCTTCGTTCCTGCAAGGCAAAGTTGTCGATATGCTTTATTTCCCGGTAATTAATACAAACTGGCCAGACTGGTCCCCGTTCCGTCCCGGGGAATCATTTATTTTCTTCAGGCCTGTTTTTAATATTTCAGACTCATCAATAACCTGCGGAGTAATATCCATTCTTCTTTTCCAGAAGAGGATGTTCAGGGATCTCAAGTAGTTCTAATCCTTACAGCATTCACCTATGCTTTCAAGAATGTTCCTTAATTTATCATGCTTAAGGAAATAACAAATATTTTTCCCTTCCCTTTTTGAGAAGAGTACTCCCCTGTCCTTTAGTATTACAAGATGATGAGAGGCCACTGCCTGTTCAATCCCCAGCTGTTTGTGTATTTCCGTTACGGTTTTTTTCTTTCCGTCTTCCAGGTAACCGACAATGGAAATCCTTACAGGATGGGCTATTGCTTTAAGCATATTTGCTGCTTTTTCAAGCGTTTCAGGATCCAATTTCTTCAGTTCCATAACTTTTAATTAATTATACAAATGTATCTAAATATATAGATATGATTTTATGTGGCCTGCCATACCATGGGACGGCGTTTATATGAATTTGTTATATTTGAATGAAATAACCGGGCATGTCTATACTGGATGATATCAGAAAACCTGTAGACAGGGAGATGGATGAATTTGAATCCTATTTCAGCAGGACTATTAAAAGCAATATTCCTCTTCTGAAAATAATACTTAATTATATACTCCGACGGAAGGGCAAACAGATGAGGCCTCTGCTTGTTTTCCTTACTGCAAAACTACATGGAACAATATCTGAATCGAGCTATGTTGCCGCAACATGTATTGAGCTTCTGCATACCGCATCGCTGGTGCATGATGATGTTGTTGACGATGCCCACGAACGACGGGGAGCGTTTTCGGTAAATGCCTTGTGGAATTCAAAAATTGCCGTTCTTGTTGGTGATTACATGCTTTCAAAAGGATTGCTTATCTGCGTTGAAAAAGTCCGCTATGATATGCTTGAAATAACCTCCGAAGCAGTAAAATCGATGGTGGAAGGTGAGCTTCTCCAGCTTCAGAAATCAAGAAAGCTCAATATAAAGGAAGAGGATTATTATAAGATCATAATCAGCAAGACAGCCGCAATGATTGCCGCATGCACTGCAACGGGCGCAAGATCCGTAACAGAAGATCCTGATACTATCCAGCTGATGAAGGATTTCGGTGAAAACATAGGCATTGCATTCCAGATCAGGGATGACATTCTTGATTATGAGGCAAATGGATTTACAGGAAAAACTATTGGAAATGATATCAAAGAGAGAAAAATAACCCTCCCCCTGATTAATTCACTTGAGCTTGCCTCATTGCTGCAGAAAAGACACATAATTTCGATCGTCAGAAGCCGGAAAAAGACAAAATCTGAGATTAATGAAGTAATAGAGTTTGTAAGGACATCCGGTGGTCTGGAATATGCGGAACTAAAAATGAACCAGTTCCGCGACAAAGCCCTGGCAATACTTGATTCCTACCCCGAATCAGATGTTAAAAACTCCTTAAAGATGTTTGTCCATTATACTACATCAAGGAACAAATGATATTATGCTCCTGATCAGGTCGCTGCTTCAAGTTTTATTTTTGCGACCTTCTCCATGTCTTTTACGTAGTATCTTGATCCTATATAAAAGAGGACAGAGCCTATAACAAGTATAAACGGAAGAATCGAAAGTGCAGTTTCGATATTTGTCTTATCATATATTCTGCCCACTATCATTGGCGCCATTGCAGATCCCAGAAGGTTTTGTACTATTACGGCAATAGAATAGGATACCGCTCTCATCCCGGGATGGATTACATCCTGTGTTACTGCAGCGGCTCCTGCAATAAAACACATAATGAGAACCCCCATGCAAAGCAGCAGGATATACTGAACGGTTCCCGGGTGTATGTGCAGCGCAATAAAAAGGACGATTGCGGTACACAGGGTGGAAATTGCAGGCAACAGCAGTCTTGCATTTGTTTGTTTTTTACGCCAGGCATCAGTTAAATAGCCCCCCAGGGGAGCTCCAACCAGAGCAAGGACCATCACTACACTTGCTTTCATCCCGGCTTTGTCCATCGGCATTCCCTGAATATTTTGAAAATATGTTGATAGCCAGGTTATAAGAGCGGTTGTGCAAAAGACCACAGCCGCCATTCCAAAATACGTGTAAATAACAGAAGGCCTGGTCAAAAACTCCCGGACCATATCCTTCCTTTTCATCTTAATTTTCTTCTTGGTCGTATCAACGAATGCAAGATCAACTGTTTTATAATCTTTCAGGAACAGGAACAACAAAGCAACTAATAGTCCCGGCAGAGCAACAATACCAAAAGCATGTTTCCATCCCAGGTGAACTGCAATTACTCCGCCTAGGAGGTGACCGATGGCAGTTCCAAGAGGGATGGAGGCATTCCAGATACCCATCATCCTTGATCTTTTTTCCATCGGGAATAATCCGGATATCATAGCACTACCTCCGGGAGCATATCCGGCTTCTCCTATTCCTATCAATGCACGGGCCATGAAAAGCTGAACATAATTGCCTGTCAGTGCGCAAAGCGCCGTGGCAAAACTCCACATAATCGCCATTATTCCTATTGTTTTTGTTCTGCTCCAGCGGTCAACAAGCAACGATACCGGAAAAGTAAGCAGCACTATTGCCCAGTATACAGCAGAAACAAGCATTCCTTCCTGCATGTGTGAAATTCCCAGATCTTTTCCGATTGACGGCCAC
>JAPLDX010000004.1 GCA_026391215.1 Bacteroidia bacterium | reverse complement strand
AGAGATAATCCAGCGTCTTAATATTTATGCCGGTGGTGTTATTCTTGGCTTTAAATTACCATTGTTCAATGCACTGGCAATAGATGTCTTTGCCGGAGGTAATATTAAGCTGAGCGGGTACAAGAATGAGGAAGGCTTTACCAAATACAAGGACTGGTTCAATATTGATTTTTCAGGAGTTTCCCCGGTAGCCGGGATAGCGATAGGGATATTGAAATAGCCGTTGTGCCCTTGCGCCATTGCGCCGTTGAGCCATTATACTGTTATACCAGTTTCTTATACTTGATTCTGGCCGGGGTAGTGTCGGTCACGCGTTTTTTATAGTTTTCCTCATAATCGGAATAATTGCCCTCAAACCACACTACTTTTGAATTACCTTCAAAAGCCAGAATGTGAGTTGTTATCCTGTCCAGGAACCACCTGTCGTGTGTTATTATTACGGCACAACCGGCAAAGTTCTCAAGTCCCTCTTCAAGGGCCCTCAGAGTATTGACATCTATATCATTTGTCGGTTCGTCAAGAAGAAGGACATTGGCACCTGATTTCAGGGTAAGGGCCAGATGAAGCCTGTTCCTTTCGCCTCCGGAAAGAACACCGCATTTCTTTTCCTGGTCAGCACCCGTAAAGTTAAATCTGGCAACATAGGCTCTTGCATTAATCAGCCGGTTCCCTACCATAACTTCGTTCTGTCCTCCTGAAATAACTTCATATACTGTTTTGGACAGATCAATGGCTGAATGAGCCTGGTCGACATAACCGAGCGATACCGTTTCCCCGATCTCAAATGTTCCTTTTGTTGCTTCCTCCTGCTTCATTATCATCCTGAAAAGAGTTGTCTTTCCTGCACCATTTGCGCCTATGACTCCTACAATCCCGTTCGGCGGAAGATTGAAATCAAGTTCATCAAAAAGCAGTTTGTCGCCGAATGATTTGGCAACATGTGTTGCCTTTATTACTTTATCACCCAGTCTGGGACCGTTAGGGATGAATATCTCGAGCTTATCTTCCTTTTGCTTTACATCCTGGTTAAGCAGGTTTTCATATGCACCAAGCCTTGCTTTGGATTTTGCATGACGTGCCTTTGGAGACATTCTGACCCATTCAAGCTCCCGCTCCAGTATTTTTCGCCTTTTTATATTGCCCTTTTCTTCAACTTCCAGCCGTTTTGCTTTTTGTTCAAGCCATGAAGAGTAGTTTCCTTTCCATGGAATACCCTCGCCCCTGTCAAGTTCCAGTATCCATCCGGCAACGTTATCAAGGAAGTATCTGTCATGGGTTATGCAGATCACCGTACCCGGATATTGCTTCAGGGTTGTTTCCAGCCATTGAACTGATACTGCATCAAGATGGTTCGTTGGCTCATCAAGGAGCAGGACGTCAGGCCGCTGAAGGAGCAGTCTGCATAACGCTACTCTTCTCCGTTCACCTCCGGAAAGTATATTTACATTAGCAGTGCTTTCCGGGCAGCGAAGCGCATCCATGGCTCTTTCAAGCTTATGCTCAATATTCCACCCTTCAGAATGATCAATCTTCTCCTGAAGTGCAGCCTGCTTGTCCACAAGCTGTTGCATTTTATCAGGATTTTCATATACTTCCGGTTCTCCAAAGCTGTTGTTTATTTTTTCATATTCCTTTATCAGGTCAATCGTCTCTTTAACTCCCTCCTCAACTATTTCCCTTACAGTACGTTTTTCATCGAGAAGAGGGTCCTGCGGGAGATGTCCTACTGAATATCCAGAGAGGAATGTTACTTCACCCTGGTATTCTTTTTCCTTTCCCGCGATTATTTTCATCAGTGTCGATTTTCCTGATCCGTTCAATCCGATTATACCAATCTTCGCGCCCAGAAAAAAAGAGAGAGAAATATCTTTAAGTACCTGGCGATGAGGAGGAAATGATTTCCCTACACGATACATTGAAAAGATGATTTTGTTATCGTCAGCCATATGATCAGGTTTTTTCTTTCAAATATATATAATAAAAAAGGGACGATGCATTCAACGTCCCTCCAATTAAAACAACGATTAATTTATTTCTTTTCGAATAGCTTAATTGTTTCATCCTGCAGCAGCACCCACAGGGAGTAGACTCCCTTGAGGGTCCCAATTGGTATATTAAGGCAGCCCAGGGCTGCAACAATAATTACCAGGTATCTTGCCCAGTTATTGTAAGCCATCAGCCCGATACCCCCAATAAGTCCGAGTGTCGACATAAAGCCTATAAGGATGGGCACGCTAAGACCTAAAATAGTCAGCACCATTGCAGGAACCTCCTCGTTGCTTACAAAGCCCTTAGCAAAATGGAACACAAAGAAAACTGACATTGCACCTATTAGTCCAAGCACTCCGAATGCAATATGAATGACTCCGACTATAGTGACATGTTTCTTCATTTTTGATTCTTCCGTGATTTTTACTTCTTCCATGATATTGATTGTTAGTTCAATTAATAATTATTTTCATTCCTGATCAAATGACTTGCAATTTAATTAATTGATGCATGGTAATCTAAAAAAAATGTTTTAAAGCAACCTTTTCGCATTTAAAATGTTCTATTATGAAAGAGTTTCTTAATTTTGATGCGAAAAATAATCCCTATGAAAAAGAAAGTACTGTATGCTGCAGCATTTTTATTTATTGTCTGGGCTGCCACATCCTGCGAAGCTCTTGATGAATGCAAGTTTTGCAAGATGATAACCACGGACAATACGAGCGGCAGTGTAACTGAAGGATTTGAAACTGAATATTGTGGTGCGGCCTTGATAACTATTGAGGCAAAAGGTCCGACAACGGTCGGCAATTCCACCACCACCTGGGAGTGCCGCTAGTACCTGATTCCTATCAGAGTCACATCATCAATCTGAGGAGTGTCTCCGCGCCACGCTTCAAATATATCATTTAATCTTTCCGCCTGCCCGAGCATTGGTACATCGTCAAGCTCTACAAGTGACTCCTTGAACTGGTTTGACATGAATTTCTTCTGCCTTGGTCCTCCGAACTGATCTACATAGCCATCTGAAAAGATAAAGAATTCGTCTCCCTTCTTAATCTCAATCCTGTGAAGCGTGAATGGCTGCATCCGGTAATGTATTGCAACCGGCATCTTATCGCCCCTGTAGTGAACAAGTTCATGTCCTCTTATCAGGTATAGAGGATTATTGGCTCCTGAATACCAGAGCAGATCCTTTTCAAAATCGACCATACAAACCGATATATCCATGCCATCCTTGATAGAATCCTCATCGGCAACCTGGTTAAATGATTTTATTACTCCCTGCCTCAGGTTTTCAATGATCTGGTCGGGCATTATGATATGCTTGTTATTGACTATTTCGTTTAGCATTGTGACCCCCAGCATGCTCATGAACGCTCCCGGGACACCATGTCCGGTACAGTCAGCGCAGATTATGATCTGCTTATTTTCAACCGTGCTTACCCAGTAGAAATCTCCACTTACGATTGCCAGGGGCTTGTAGAGAACAAAGTGTTCAAGCTTGTCACTGAACAGCTCCAGCGATGGAATGAGCGCTGTCTGTATCCTTTTGGCATACATTATACTGTCAGTTATATGCTTCTTCTGGTAAGCGATCTGGTCCCTTTGGGCAGCAGCAAGATCCCTTTGCTTTTCGATTTCATCCTTCTGAAGCGAAATTGTCCTGTTCTTTTCCTCAAGTCTTATGTTTGCTTCCTTTTTGATCTTATAGCTCCGGTAAATATAATACCCGAGAAAGCTTACAAGAAGCAGGGCAAAAAGAACAAAATAAAGGATCAGCTTCTGCTTTTCAAGAGTTGCCAGCTGTAATTTTATTTTATCTTCCTGTTCGCCGATCTTTTTCAGCTGATCGTCAATCGCTGCGATCTGAAGAGTTATTTTCTCTTTCTGACTTGACAGGGTATCCTTCTGTACCTGCACCTCCTGCTGTTGTACAATAATAGTTTGTTTCTGAGAAGATATTTCCCCCTGCTGCCTGCTTATCTGCCTGAACTGGTTATCCAGAACTTTCTGTTTCTCGTTCAGTGTTTTCTCTTTTTCTGTAATCTCTTTGTCAAGGCTATCGAGAAGAGCTTTCTGTTTGAGTATTTCCTGTTTCTGAATATCAATTGTTTCAACCTGCTGGCGTATAGTCTCCTTCTGCACTTCAATTTCCTTGCTTGCAATATCAAAAAGATTCTGCCAGTCCTCCTTAGTCTTAATAGCCATGAACAATACTTCCTGCGGGATGGTCATCCCTGCATTCTTCACCAGTTCCTCATTAATGTCATAACGTGGTCTTCCATTAACGACAATGAAATTCAGCATTGATTCCCTGAACTCATATCCTTCTGTGATCAACATGGTCTGGTGTCCGGTAATTTTTGATTTGACTTTTTCAATATTAAATTCCGCAGTTTTGTTTAGATAAAGGACCTGAGTATGAGTTATGCTCTCTATGTTTCTAAATCCAACTATCATAACTGGTTTATCCTGGATCTTTGTCCTGGTCTTTGCCAGGTTTCCCAGCTCGTAAATAAGGTCATAATCGCCCAGCATGACCCCAATTTTAAAATTTGATGAATCGGCGAAACCCGGACCATAATCAATATATTTTGAGAGATCAAAAATATACAGAGCCCTTGTCGGATTGTCAACTCCTCCCTGTCCATATGTAATGTTGGCCGACAAAATCAGCCCCAGAGAGATAATTGCTGCTTTAAAGAAACAGGTCGTTTTAATCATAATTGTCGGGTGTTTTCTACGACGAAATTGCGTATTTTTCTTCAGTTAACCAAA
>JAPLDX010000123.1 GCA_026391215.1 Bacteroidia bacterium | reverse complement strand
GTAATATTTACAAAATTCATATAAAACCAGTATGTCCCGCCATAATCTTTGTACAGCGACCGGGCAGCCTGATTCCTGTCTCTGGCTGAATTAAATATTTTCAGGTATCCTGAAAGGCGTTTTAATGTTTCACGGCTGATTGAATACCCGTCTGGCACAATATTTTTCTTTGTATGGTTCATATACGCAAGCATTGCCTCCTCATAGTGAACAGGGATATATGAATAACCAAGATCCTTTATTCTAAAGATGTTTTCAGCAAAGGCATCAAGATCCCTGTCAAGTAATAATGAGGCCATGTAGTATTCAAATGCCATTTTGTTATCCGGATGATCCCGGATAAGCTGGAGCAATCCGGTACCTGTTCCGGTTAAAGCTGCTAAAATATCGGCATGCATTTCAAAATGCCGCTTTTCCAAAATTTCCTTTTCGTTCATCAGAAGTTCAGGATTATCTAAAAGCTTCTGATAATGCCGGGCCCATTTCCTGTAAAAGAGGGTTTCATTCAGGATATTGATATAATGCTGTGCGACAGGAGCTTTGTCCTGTATTATGCTGGTAACCACAAGTCTTTTAAGCGATCGGGGATTTTGCCCCATGGAAACCATGGCTTCAAAAGCCCAGCGGTAAGCTTCACTTGTATACCCAAGCTGATAAAAAAGCTCACCTCCGATAAAAGGAGTTACTTCATTCCTTTTCCATTCCAGTAACAATCCGTTGATACCCGCCTGTGGAAGATGGAACATTTTATCACCCATCTGTCCGGTTTTATACAATGCCAGGTTACCGTAAAATAATACCAGCTGATTGGTACCCGGGTACCTGAATGAATACTCAGCTGCTTTATTCCATTCTCCTTTCTGAACATGGTGATCAATTCTCAAAAGGATCTCGGTTTTCCTGTCAAATGCATATTTTATAAGACAGAATGACAAAGAAATCAAGACGATAATGCCTGCCAGAACATTCTTCCAGTTCAATTCTGATTGAATGTCACGTTTTGCTATTGTTAGCAGCAGAGGAAAAAACAGAAGCAATGCAAACAAAAATGGCAACATTGGTCCCTTCAGGTTAACTGGAATCAGAGATAACCAGGTTTCTTCAGCATTAATAAAATAAATAAGTTTTGATGAAATTACCGGAATAAGGATGGAAATCAAAATATATGCCGGGCTGACAATAAAACGCCGGTGATCTTTTGAAAATGCTAATTCATGAATCACAATGAGAATGGTTGCAAGAAATGCAAAACTGCCGGCAATAAAATAAATAAAAGTACAACCGGCAAATCCAAGCAGATATCTGAATTTGTCTTTATCAATCGAAATATAAAATAGAAAAAACAGGCAGGATATTAACAATCCTATTGTAGTGCCTGGCAGATAAAGCTGATGGCTCTGTAAAGCTGTAAGAAGCATGACAGGTATTATGGACCACAGAATTCCATTTACCCGGTAATGGCTTAACATTCTTACTGAAATGAAGAAGAGTGCAATACTCAGCAACGTGACGATTAATGCTGCAATCGCAGGATTCTGATAGAACTGGATTAAGAAAGCGCCCAGAAACGAACTCAAGCCGCCTGGTTTTGCCATGAATGAAGAGAAATAATCCGCGTTATAAAGGAACAATTGTGTCTGTTCCTGGTAAACAAGGTGATAGCAGGCGAAAAAACGGAAATAAGCAAAATGAGCAAGAAAGAAGATTGCCGACATTGTCCGGACTATAAGCTGATTTTTTCCAGTAGACATAATATGCAATTTAACTAATTCTGAGCGCATAAAGAATCTCCAGAATTACCTTACCTGCAGAATTTCATTTTCAACCAAGGTATAAAAAAAGAAAATATTAGAAAAATATTTGCATATACTATATATGATTAGTAAATTGTGTAAATATTATTAGGGATTTAAGCTACTGGACTAATTTTATTTTATTTGTTAAAATGTCAAACATCACGAAGTACGCATTAATTGTTAAAGTGTCTGCAGAACACTTATAGAATTCTTACAATATAACCAACCCCAATTTAATTACTAACTAAACAGCGTAACAGTATGAAAAAAACACACAGCTACTTTTGGCTTCTGAAGCCAGATGAACATTTTCATAAGTTACTTTTAACTATGAAAATTGTAATCTTCCTGCTGATTTGTGGATCGGTAATACCTGCCTATTCACTTTCTCCGGGAAATCCTGCTGCTGATGATCAACAGCAAATCCGGGTATCCGGAAAAGTTTCTGATGCATCATCGGGAGCAGCAATGCCTGGAGTCAACATTCAGGTAAAAGGCACCACCATTGGTGCTATTGTTGATGTCAGCGGAAATTACTCTATAACAGTCAACGACGGCAACGCAACACTGGTATTTTCGTTTATCGGGTATATTGCCCAGGAAATTCCTTTGAATGGAAGGACAACGCTGGATGTCGTCCTTGAAGCCGAACTGACAGCTCTTGACGAAGTTGTTGTAACAGGTTACGGAACAACCAAAAGAGCCAGTCTTACCGGCTCAATAAGTGCTGTAAGAGGAGACAACCTGAAACAGTCGCCCACGACTAACCTGACCAATAGTCTGGTTGGACGTTTACCCGGGCTTACTGCCATACAAAAGAGTGGTGAACCAGGTTATGACAATACCACGATTTATATACGTGGTGCCAATACCCTCGGTAATAATTCCCCTCTGATAGTTGTTGATGGTATACCTAATCGTTCGATGGAGCGCTTGGATCCAGCTGACATTGAGAGTTTTACAGTTCTTAAGGATGCTTCGGCAGCCATATATGGAACTCAGGCTGCAAACGGAGTTATTCTGATTACCACAAAGCGTGGTAAGATTGGAAAACCCACGATTACATTTAATGGAAACTATGGCTATAACCAGCCGACTGTTATTCCTGACATGGCAGATGGAGAGACCTATGCAACTATGCTGAATGAGATTGCTTATTATTCCAATCCTTCAGGTGGACGAAACCAGCAATTTACAGATGCTGATTTACAAAAGTTTGCAGACGGATCCGATCCATGGGGGCATCCCAATACCGATTGGTTTAAAGAAGTTTTCAAACCATGGTCACAACAGGATTACGAAAATGTATCAGTTTCAGGCGGTACTGAAAACATGAAATATTTTCTGTCACTGGGTCATAAATTCCAGGATGCCTATTATTATAAAAGTGCAACCAATTATTCACAGTACGATTTCCGAAGCAATATCGATGGAAAAGTATCGAAAAATATCAGCATTGCTTTCGATGTCTCAGGGCGCCAGGAAAATAAAAATTTCCCGACAGTCGGTGCAGGAGATATATTCCGTATGCTCATGAGGGGTAAACCCAACATGCCAGCTTACTGGCCAAGTGGTGAGCCCGGGCCCGATATCGAATATGGCTTTAATCCTGCTGTTACTGTTACAAATCAAACAGGGACCAGCAATGACAAAATCTATTATCTTGAGAGTAACCTGAAGCTGGACGTTAAGATCCCATGGGTAAAAGGATTGTCTGTCCAGGCAAATGGTTCATATGATAAAGTGTTCCGTTTTCAAAAAGTGTTCCGGACACCCTGGTACCTGTATACATGGGATGGAAATGCAAGCCATACTCTTGCGAAAGGTAAAAGAGGATTGGATGCCCCTGAGCTTACAGAGAATTTCAACGAAGGCTATAAGGGTACTTATAACTTATTTGCCACTTATGAAAATTCAATTAGCGGAACTCACAATATTAAGGTGATAATTGGTACAGAAAGGCAAAGCGCACTGAATAACTATCTTAATGCTTTCAGGAAGAATTTTGTTACATCTTCTATCCCACAGTTATTCGCGGGAGCCGCTGATACTTATATGACCAACAATGGCTGGGCCGATCAGAATGCCCGTGAGAGCTACTTTGCCAAAATCAACTATGACCTTAAGCAGAAATACCTGGTAGAGCTGGTAATGAGGTATGATGGCTCCTATATGTTCAAACCAGGGAAACAATTTGGATTCTTCCCGGGAGTATCTTTAGGATGGCGTGTCTCGGATGAACCCTTCTGGCAAAACAGCCTTGCATTTATTAATGATTTTAAATTGCGTGCTTCATGGGGGCAAACCGGTAATGACAGAATTTATTACGATGAACAATTGAAGGAATACCAATACCTTTCAACCTATAGCTTTAACAGCCAGAACTATGTATTCGGGCAGAGTATAAATGCCAAGATGCTGTTTGAAAATGTGGTTCCGAATCCGGATGTTACCTGGGAAGTAGCCAATCAATCGAATTTAGGATTTAATCTAACCACGCTGAATAATAAGCTGTCAGTGGAAGGAGACATATTCTACAATCTGCGTTCACGGATCCTCTGGCAGGCATCTGCAGTCATCCCGTCAAGTACAGGTATGACACTTCCTCCCCAGAATATCGGAAAGGTTGCAAACAAAGGATTTGAATATACCATAACCTACAGGGGTATTGCCGGAGATTTTGGTTATGACCTGTCCCTGAATGGAAGCTATGCTAAAAATAAGATTGTTTTCACGTATGACACACCTGGAATACCTGAGTACCAGTTAGCGGAAGGTATGCCCATGGGTGCCGGTTTGAACTATGTGGCAATCGGGGTTTTCGATGATGCAGAAGATGTAGCAGCCACTCCTCACTGGGCAGGAGCTCAGCCGGGTGACATCATTTTCAAGGATGTTGACGGCAATGGTGTAATTGATGGATTAGACAGGGTACGTGACAGTAGAACCAATATGCCAAGGTACATTGGAGGCTTTAGTGCGAACTTTACGTACAAGCAATTCGATCTCAGTATGTTGTTCCAGGGAGCAGCCGGTGCTATTGTATATCTTGGAGTTGAATCAGGCGATATCGGTAACTTCTACCAGAGGTTTGCAGAGAACCGCTGGACACCTGAAAATACTGGCGCTACCTGGCCGCGTGCATGGAACCGCGATAATGAGTACTGGAGAAACCAGGGCAATTCATTCTGGCAATTTTCTACTGACTACGTTCGTCTGAAAAACATGGAGGTTGGATATACCCTGCCGCAGAGCGTTAACTCCAAGCTGGGTATTCAGGTGTTCCGCGTTTATTTCAGCGGACAGAACCTGATAACTCTGGACAAGATCAAGCTGATTGACCCGGAATTGGATTCAGGGCAGTCTTATCCTCTTCAAAGAGTTGTGAACCTTGGGTTAACTTTAACCTTCTAAAATTCTAAGCAATATGAGAAAACTATTATATATTCTAAGCACGATTATTCTTATCGTAATAGTTACTTCGTGTGAGAAAGGTTTCCTGGATACAAAACCACTGGGAGCCTATTCAGATGCGGATGTATGGAAAGACCCTGCCCTTGTAGCAACTTTTGTCAATGGTATCTATCGTGAGGCTTTGGGCTGGCCCTTTGCTATTGAAAGACTTTCTGATTATGTTGACGAATCGTCCTTCACTCCTGACTGGGGGGCTTTCGACTTCAACAAATCCATTATGACCAGTGATAGTTATATGGGATGGGACTGGGACTGGGGATACCCTGATCCTACAGCTCATACCAGGCATTATCGCTGGGATCCTCTTTATAAGAATGTGAGAGCATGCAATCTTTTCTTCTCACAAATTAATAAAGTCGAATTTTCAAAGGATGCTACAGGAGAAGCGCTAAAGCAAAATACGATTGGCGAAATATATTTCCTCAGGGCTTATACATATCATTACCTGGTAGCCCTTTATGGCGGTGTGCCGATTATTACCAAACCTTATGGATTGGATCAGGATTATAACATCGCAAGGAATACCTATGAACAGTGTATAAGCTACATTGTTAGCCAGCTTGACTCTGCAGCAATGAATCTTCCTGATTCATGGGCAGGCAATGAAAGGGGTCACGCAACCAAAGGAGCTGCACTGGCGCTGAAAGCGAGGACACTTCTTTATGCAGCCAGCGATCTGCATAACAGCGCAAGCATATCGAGCTATGCATCAGGTTATGCTAATCCTGAACTATTGGGTTATACAAGCGGAACACAGGCTGACCGCTGGACTGCAGCTAAAAATGCAGCAAAAGCTGTTATGGATATGGGAATCTACAGTTTGTACAAAGCAACACCTGCTGCAGGTGATTCTGTAGCTCAAAACTTTGTAGACTATTTCCTGGCCTATGGTTATGAAACTGAAGATATCCTTCTGCAATATTTTACGACCAAAACCGGTCAAAGCTGGTCGGATTACAACCCGGCCTTGTACAGCGGACCGAATGGCTACCACAACTGGGGTAACAATACTCCTATAGGAGATCTGGTTGACGATTATGAAATGAAGGATGGTTCCAGCTTTGACTGGGCTCTTCATGCTGCCAGTCCTTATTCCAACCGTGAAGCCCGTTTCTATGCTTCAATACTGTATGAAGGCTGCCCATGGAGGAAACGTCCATCCGACGTTCAGGCTATAGATCCCTGGGATAAAATACAGGTCGGACATGTATTTCAAGCTGATGGAACAACTCAGCAGGTTCCTGGTGTTGATACCCGCGAAAGTTCAATTGAAAACTGGAATGGAGGGAGAAGCGGTTATTATCTGCGGAAATTTAATGATCCTTCTCTTGATCCACAGTTTGTCAAGCAGGATATTCCTTTCCGTCACATCCGTTATGCTGAAGTTCTTCTGAACTATGCTGAGGCTTGCATTGAATTAGGCGATGCTGCGAATCTTACCGAAGCGACAACTTATATCAATATGATCCGCACAAGAGCCGGACAGCCAGGTATCGCTGCAGGTCTCTCCCAGGCTGCTTTACGTACAGCAGTCAGGCATGAACGCCGGATAGAGCTTGCGTTTGAAGATCATCGTTTCTGGGATGTCCGCCGCTGGGTAATTGGTCCCGCTGCATATCATCCAACACATCGTGCTGATGTGAAATACATAACTTCTTCCACTGTAACTAATTATCGTCAGGCAGATGGTTCCACCTGGGGCGCTCCGATTTATTCTAACCAGCTTATTGGTGTTGAGTCAAGAGCCTGGAATGATAAGTGCTACTTCTTCCCGTTTTACAGGAGTGAGATGAATAAGAACACTTCATTAGTTCAGAACCCGGGTTATTAAAAGATAACTTTGAGTATAGAATGTATTTATAAAAAGGCCGGCATTGAGCCGGCCTTTTTTATTTCGGGTACTGTAAAAACCACCAATATTATTTTTGTCTTGAGGTGATCCGGATGATTTTGTAATTTCAAAAAATTTGTAGTAATTTACTGAACTATGTCAAAATATTCAAGAACAATCCACTTCCCGGATCAAAGGGTATTTCAAAAGGTAGTGGTCGCATCCTTCCTTGTTCTTCTTATATGCTCCTGCAAGAGAGCACATTTAAATAATCAGTTTCAATATTTAGAAAATAACCAGATCCATCCATCCGGGATAGTCATTGAATACCCTCGGGAAGGTACTATCTTCCCTCCTGAATTTCCGGCACCTGAGTTTTCATGGAATGACACGTTGAATATTCCGGCTCACTGGCATATCCGCCTTTTAACCCGAAGCGGGGAAGAATTATATCGCAAAATTGTGGAATCACCCACATGGAGGCCTGATTCAGCAGTCTGGCTGAATATAAAAACTGTTTCAGCATCAGAACCTGTTTCAATTACAATTGTCGGCGTACCTAATAGTATCCTTGGCCATGAATTGTCATCCGGCAGGGTTTCCTTTTCTTTTTCGAAGGATTCAGTCAACGCTTCAGTTTTTTACAGGGCTGTGCCACTGCCATTTGGCTATGCTGTTAAAAATGTTCATGAAATAGAATGGTATTCAGGCAGCATTTCCGGGGGAAAACCTCAGAAAGTCTTAGGGAACATGCCCGTTTGTGCGAATTGTCATTCATTTTCAAGAAACGGGTTTATTGCCATGGATATTGATTACGCCAATGACAAAGGATCATATTTGATTGCCCCTCTGAAAGATACTATTCAAATGTCTTTTGATAAAATAATCACATGGAGCGATTATAAAAGAGATGAAGGGGAACCAACATATGGTTTACTGTCTCAGATTTCACCTGATGGTAAATATGTGCTATCCACGGTAAAGGATCGTTCCGTGTTTGTGGCTGTGGATA
>JAPLDX010000062.1 GCA_026391215.1 Bacteroidia bacterium | reverse complement strand
CGAATTATATGATTTTGATGTTTTAAGCAAAGATTTCACGATGTATTTCGATTTATCTGGTATTTATCTGGATAGTGCTGAATATATTGATGAAAAGATAAAGACATTTGAGACCTATTTTGCACCGGAGAGAATTGGATGGCAGATGACTCATTCATTCAGGGCAAAGACATCTGCTGGTAATCTGAAGTTAAATAAATACTTGTTCATTTTTGATAATGGCATTTCAAGGGTTATCAGAGCAGTTGATTTATCTGAAGAATAATTTGACATATAAATAATTGAACTTCAGTCCCTGGTACAAGTTGCGGGGGTTTTTACTTTACTAATTTAATTGACTTTAGCTTCAATATGATGTAATTTTGATATATAAGTCAGAATTTAAAATTCCACAACTATGAAAAATCTTATCAGATTCACAACCATAGTTTTCCTTATTCCTTCAATATTATTTTCTTGCAAGAAAGAAGAAGTTCCGACCGTAACGACCGCTGAAATAACAAATATAACTACGACCACAGCTTCAGGTGGAGGAAATATTACCAAAGGGGGAACTTCTATTGTTCTGTCCCGTGGAGTTTGTTGGAGTAAAGAAATGAATCCAACAATTGAAAATGATAAAACTTCTGATGATATAGTAGAAAGTTCTTTTACCAGCAATATGACTGGTCTGAACGAAGGTACAACTTATTATGTAAGAGCTTATGCTATTAATAGTGTTGGAGCAGGATACGGAATGGAATTAGCATTCAGTACCTTAGGTCATGTACCATCTGCAAGTACTGAATCAGTAACAAATTTAACGGCCACGTCAGCGACCCTTAATGGTACTGTAAATGCAAACTACATATCTACAGATGTCACCTTTGAATATTTTGATAATTATGGATGCGCCCCTAGTACTGGTATTCTTGTTTATGCCACTCAAAGTCCATTAACAGGAAGTACCACTGCCAATGTAAGTGCAAATATTACAGGATTGACAGCAAGGTATACATATTATTATTATACAAAAGCATATAATATTCTTGGTACTAGTATTGGAAATATGGTCAGTTTTACAACTTTAGGTCAAGTTCCGGAAGCTACAACAATACCTGCAACAAGCATAACATCTGTATCAGCCCAGTTAAATGGTTCTGTAAATCCTAATTACTTATCTACAGTTGTGACCTTTGAATATGGAACGACTACAAACTATGGAAACACAATTATCTCCACTCAAAGTCCTGTAACAGGAAATTCAAACACCAATATAAGTGCAAATATTTCAGATTTAACTGAATGTACAACTTACCATTATAGGGTCAAAGCAGAAAATTCGCTTGGGACAACGTATGGTAACGATATGTCATTTGGCACTTTTGGCAATGTAACCGACATTGAGGGCAATATATATAAAACTATTGCAATAGGTACCCAGGTTTGGATGGCAGAAAACTTAAAAGCGACCAGGTATAATAATGGTGATTTAATAGGAACGACCACACCTTCAACATTGAATATATCGGATGAAATCAAACCCAAATACCAATGGGCCTATGATGGTAATGAGAGTAATGTTACTGTTTATGGCAGATTATATACATGGTATGCAGTAACTGACAGCCGTAATGTTTGCCCTAGCGGCTGGCATGTTCCAACTGATACAGAATGGACAACAATGACAACCTATTTGGGTGGTGAAAGTGAAGGCGGTGCTTCCATTGACAATAGTGTTACCGGCGGCAAAATGAAAGAAACTGGCACGACCCATTGGCAAAGTCCTAATACAGCAGCAACCAATGAAAGCGGTTTTACAGCCCTCCCTGGAGGCTACCGTACCGGTGATGTCCCATTTCACTCCATTGGAGCTGATGGTTTATGGTGGAGTTCTACCGAATGCGATATAAACAGTGCCTACACTCGGAGCATGAACTACTCTGTTGGCAATGTCGTGAGCTACTACAACTTTAAGAAAATGGGCGGCAGTGTCCGGTGTCTGAGAGATTAATGTAACCAGGCAGACTGCTAGATATTTCTAAAATATCTTATTAATTATAATTATTGACAGGAGACTATTATTTTCTTCTAATATAAAATTTGTTCCATTGCTTCTTAAGTTTTAATTGATAAATTAGCAAATAATAATGAACATAATTTAACCTTTTAATTTTATGCTTAAGAATCATCCTAAAGGATTACTTGTAGCCTTTTTCTCCAATATGGGTGAAAGGTTCGGCTTCTATACAATGATGGCCATTCTTGTACTGTTTCTCCAGGCCAAGTTCGGGCTTTCAGCAGAAAAGGCAGGAGGCATTTACAGCTGGTTTTATTTCAGCATCTATGCCCTGGCGCTGCTTGGAGGCATACTGGCTGACTCTACGAAAAAATATAAACTGGTAATTCTTGCCGGGATCATAATAATGTTTGCAGGATATGTTATTATGGCGGTTCCCGGAATGACTCTGACAGTCACAGTGATCGGATTAATGACTATTGCTCTTGGCAATGGTTTATTCAAGGGAAACCTTCAGGCTGTTGTAGGTCAGATGTACGATGATCCAAAATATTCAAAGCTCAGGGATACAGCATTTATGATCTTCTATATGGGGATTAATGTCGGAGCATTTTTTGCGCCGTTTGCTGCCAACGGAATGCGGAACTGGTGGCTCAAGACAAATGGATTTGCTCATGATGCATCTCTCCCTTCGCTCTGTCATCAGTTTAATAACGGTACGCTTACTGACTTAACTGTTTTCCAGCAGCTTGCCGATAAAGTGAATCTCAGCGGACCGGTAACAGATCTTTCAGTATTTGCAAATAATTACCTGGAAGTTTTTTCAAAAGGCTATAACTATGCGTTTGGTGTAGCTGCTGTAGCCATGGTGATTTCACTGCTGGTTTATATAATCTTCAATAAGCTGTTACCAAGTAAAGATAAAGAGAAAGTTTCAGAGACAAAGGCAGCTGCATTTGCTGCAGAAAAAATAGAATTCACGCCGATCCCTATAATTGCGGCCCTTTTTGCAATGGGGATCACTGCCTTTGGCCTGCATTTTATAAAACCGGTAGGTTGGAGCACAGGCTTTGCTTTCGGTTTGTTTGCGGCATTTGTTACATGGATCGTCCTTACTTCAACAAAGGAAGAGAGGGGAAGGATCACAGCTCTTGTGCTGGTATTCTTTGTGGCAATATTCTTCTGGATGTCATTTCATCAGAACGGACTTACGCTTACATTGTTTGCCAGGGACTATACTGTCAAACAGGTAGGACCTTTTACCAGCCTGTTTTTCACTTTGCCATCAATGCTTGCGGTAATTGCGGCAATTGCCGGCATTGTGATGCTTGTCTATAAGAATCTGAAATCCAGTGCAAAAATAGTCGGAGGTATTCTCTTCCTGGTTGCCATCTGGTTCATCCTGTTCTTTACATACGGATTTGATCCGACAACTATTCTTGGCAGGATATTTACAAAATTTGGTCCTCAGAATGCAATTGAACCGGAGGTATTCCAGTCGTTCAATCCGCTCTTTATTGTAGCTCTCACATTCCCTGTCATGGCTGCATTTGCATGGTTGAACAAAAAGGGTATTGAACCTTCGACTCCCAGGAAAATCGGGATAGGATTGATTATCGCTGCGTTCGGATTTTTAATTGTGCTTATCGGATCTATCGGAGCTCCATCTCCTGCTTCACTTCAGGGAGCGCCGGTGGCAGATATAGACAGAGTATCACCCTACTGGCTGATGAGCAGTTACCTGATACTTACAGTCGCAGAATTATTCCTGAGCCCGATGGGACTTTCATTCGTTTCAAAAGTAGCACCTTCGAGGTTCCAGGGATTGATGCAGGGAGGCTGGCTTCTTGCAACCGCCGCAGGTAATAAATTATTATTTGTCGGAACGTTGCTATGGGATAAAATTCCATTGAGTATACTCTGGCTGGTATTCATCGTTTGTTTGCTCCTGTCAGCTACATTCATATTTTCAATACTTAAGAGACTTGAGAAGGCAGCGTCAAGCTGACATATTAAGAAATTAAAAAATATACTGAATATTATTCATAAATAGTCTCGTTTTTGTTAATATCTGCCTGGTTTTTTGGGAAAATCAATGATCTTTAGTATCTTTATAGTTTAATTGCATCCTTCGGAAGGATGCAATTTCTATTTATCAGTTTATGAAAGTCCTGAAATTTGGAGGTTCATCTGTCGGGAATCCGGAGCGTATAAGGGAAGTAAAAAGGATAATTGAATCACAAGTCTTTCCTTCAGTAGTTGTCATTTCTGCCTTCCAGGGCATTACTGATCAGCTTCTTAAAATCTCAGACCTTGCATCAGCGGGGAATAAAGAATACGAACTCCTTCTCAAAACGATTATTGAAAAACATACAGAATACGCAATCAGACTAATTGAAGACAAACCAAAACAACAAAAAGTACTTGAATATGTCAGTGATGTCGCCAATGAACTGGGTGAGATACTAAAGGGCATATATGTGCTGCGTGAACTGACCACACATTCATCTGATCAGGTTGTTACCAGCGGTGAAAGGTTATCTGCTTTTATTATCAGCAATTTTCTTAATGACAGCATTTATGCTGATTCCCGTGAATTCATCAAAACCGGTTTAAGGTCCGGCAATCTGTTTGTGGATTTTACAATTACTAATTCACTGATAAGGGAAAAGGTTGGGAGGCCGGATAAGCATGTCATAGTTCCCGGTTTTATAGCTACTAATGCTCACGGTGAGACAACATCACTTGGAAGAGGTGGTTCTGATTATACAGCAGCAATAATTGCCGCGGCGCTTAATGCTGAAGTGCTGGAGATATGGACTGATGTCGAAGGTTTTATGACAGCTGATCCTAAAAAAGTCGAAAAAGCCTATACAATTGAGAACCTTACCTATGCAGAGGCAATGGAGCTTTCTCATTTCGGGGCTAAAGTGATATACACTCCCACACTCAGACCGGTATATAAAGCTAAAATACCGGTGGTCGTAAAGAATACTTTTAATCCTGAATCAAAAGGGACATTGATAAACGGCGACCGGCCTGATGAGGGACAAAGCCAAATTAAAGGCATCTCCTCAATAGATCACATCGATCTTATAACATTGCAGGGTCCTGCAATGGTTGGTGTAACCGGCACATCTGCAAGACTTTTCGGAGCTCTTGCAAAACAGGAAATAAACATTATACTGATCACCCAGGCTTCTTCGGAATTCTCAATAACCTTTGCTGTAAATCCTGAATCATCGGTTACAGCATGTGATGCCATAAAAGAGGAATTTAAAAATGAAATAGAAAAGAATGAAGAGCTCAGAATTATAGTTGAGAAAAACCTTTCAATCATTGCTATTGTCGGGGAGAAAATGAAGAACACTCCGGGGATCTCGGCTACTCTCTTCCGTGCTTTGGGCAGAAACGGCATAAATGTTATCGCTACGGCACAAGGCTCATCTGAATTAAATATTTCTGTTGTTATTAAAAATGAAAGCCTTAAGAAAGCCCTGAACGTGATCCATGACGGTTTCTTCCTTTCAACTCACAAGGAGGTGAACCTTTTCATTGCCGGGACGGGGCTTGTCGGCTCAACCCTTCTGAAGCAATTGCAGAAACAACATAAGCTGCTATCAGAGCATCACAAGCTTAATGTCAATCTGCTGGGTATTACCAACTCCAGGAAAATGATTATCGATTCAAAAGGCATTCCGATCGATTCCTGCAGGGAGATGCTGAAAACGGCAGAAGGTAAAGCAGATATATCACTCTTTATTCAGCAGATGAAAAAGCTGAATCTGAGGAATTCCGTATTCATTGATTGTACCGCTGATGAAAGAATAGCATTGAAATACGTCGAGATCCTTTCAGCCTATATTTCCGTAATAACTGCCAATAAAATTGCCTGTTCATCGGAATACAGTTACTATCAACGGCTTAAGACAATTTCCAACGAACGAGGAGTGCGGTTTATGTTTGAAACCACAGTAGGTGCCGGGCTTCCTATTATCAAAACAATAAGTGACCTTGTACTGAGCGGAGATAAAATTTACAGGATAGAAGCGGTTCTGTCAGGTACTATGAATTTTATTTTTAATGAAATGAGCGAAAAGGTACCTTTGAGCGTTGCGATCCGCAGAGCTAAAGAGAAGGGATACTCAGAACCTGATCCGCGTCTTGATCTCAGTGGATCGGATGTGGTCAGGAAAATACTCATCCTGTCAAGAGAAGCAGGATATCATATTGAAAAGGAAGATGTAGAAGTGACTAAGTTCCTTCCTGACGATTGCTTTGAGGGTGATTTGAATGACTTTTATAAAAAGGTTGAACAGCTGGATCCTGACTTTGAAAGACAAAGGATTGAAGTTGAAAGACAGAATAAGAAATGGAGATTCCTTGCCACAATCGATCAGGGAAAGGCAAGTGTCAGGCTGGTCAGCATCAGTAAGGATCA
The DNA here is from genome assembly GCA_026391215.1 of Bacteroidia bacterium. Lineage (GTDB taxonomy): Bacteria > Bacteroidota > Bacteroidia > Bacteroidales > VadinHA17 > LD21. The sequence goes on along the minus strand of JAPLDX010000062.1, from coordinate 24,550 downwards.
TCCGTCATATTATCTCGAAGGAAGCAACAATATTGTACTGTTCACCACAGAGCGCTACCGCGAGCTTCCAATGGTGATAAAAGGCTACGGTGCAGGAGCTGAAGTTACTGCTGCCGGAGTGTTTGCTGATCTGATGAGAGTTGTCAATGTATGATGACAAAATATTATTCAACGAATTTAAAGGCACCGTCTGTCGATTTCAGGGAAGCTCTGCTTAAGGGTCTCGCACCTGATGGTGGACTATATATGCCGTTGCATATTCCAAAACTGACAGTAAAGGAGATGGAAAAGTTTTCATCTCTTGAGTATCATGAAATAGCATGTGAGGTCCTGAAATCTCTTTTATTTGACGAAATCAGCAGTAAGGATCTGGAGGCTATCTGCCGCGATGCCTATAATTTTGTTGTCCCTTTGGAAAAGGTGAATGACCGCAAATATATCCTGAGGCTTGACCAGGGACCTACAGCATCATTTAAGGACTTTGCTGCAAGAATGATGGCACGACTTATGCACTATTTCATCTCGCGTGACAAGACACGTTTTACGATCTTAACAGCTACTTCAGGTGATACCGGCAGTGCAGTAGCAAGTGCCTTTCACGGTCTTGAAAATATCAATGTGATCATCCTTTTCCCGGCAAAAGAAGTCTCTGATATCCAGCGAAAACAGATGACAACCCTCCATGATAATGTAAAAGTCATCTCGATAGACGGCAAATTTGACGACTGCCAGCGCCTGGTGAAAATGGCATTCAATGATCAGGCATTATCAGATATTCCTTTGTCATCGGCAAATTCGATAAACATCGGAAGGCTGCTTCCCCAGTCCGTTTATTACTTTTATGCCTGGGTGAAACTGAAGAATGATAATGATGATAAGGTCATATTCAGCGTGCCTTCTGGTAATTTCGGAAATCTTATGGGAGGTATTATAGCCCGTGAAATGGGACTTCCTGTCAGGAAATTTATTATTTCAACAAACTCAAACAACGAAGTCCCGGAGCTGCTCCGAACAGGTTTCTATAAAGCTATAAGCCCTTCAATAAACTGTATCTCAAGCGCCATGAATGTCGGACATCCGAGTAATCTGGCGAGGATCGTTGCATATTACGGAGGATTAATGGACGAAGCAGGTGCAATTTTAAAGAATCCTGATCTTAAGCGAATGAGAAATGATTTTTATGGCGTAAGTGTTTCAGATGAAGAAACAAGATCGACGATTTCCGAATTTTTTAAAAATAAGAAATTGATTCTCGAACCGCATGGAGCTGTTGCGTGGGAAGGTATGAAATATTATGAAAATCTGTCTGACAATAATAAGAATCAGCTGTTTGTATCACTTGAAACCGCACACCCTGCCAAATTCAATGAAGAAATAAAAAGCATCCTTGGATTTTCGTTGCCGTTTCCTGAATCTTTCAGGGATATTGATAGTAAAAAAGAGGAATTCATGGAAATGGAAAACAATTATGAAGAATTAAGAAGTTATATTCGAACACTTAATAAATAAAATTTGCAAATATGTATGCAGTCTGTGCTGATCTTGAAGGAGTATTTGTACCCGAAATATGGATTAGTGTATCAAAATATACCGGCATTGATGAATTAAGATTGACAACACGCGATATCAGCGATTACAATGTTCTGATGAAACGCAGGCTGGAGATCCTCCGTCAGAACGGACTGACACTTCATATCATCCAGCATGTTATATCGGGCATAAAGCCATTGCCGGGGGCAATTGAGATGGTTTCCTGGTTAAAAAAAAGGGCACAGCTAATTATTGTATCTGATACTTTTACCGAATTTGCTGATCCATTGATGGAAAAGCTGGGACGCCCTACCCTCTTCTGCAATCATCTTACCACAGATCATCTGGGAAATATCCTTGATTACAATCTTCGTCAGCCTGATGGTAAAATGAAAGTCGCAGAAGCTATGAAAAGCCTTAATCTTAAGGTAATTGGAATAGGCGATTCGTATAATGATATAAATATGCTGAGAAAGGCAGATAAAGGCATCCTTTATCGTCCCCCTCAGAATGTGATTAACGATCACAATGATTTCCAGGTGGTTAACTCGTACGATGAACTCAGACAGGTTTTGTCGGATTACCTGGAAAAGGAAAGCTAGCCAGTCTCTGCCTGATATCTTATTTAAGTATTGCTGATGTATATTTATCGGCAATCTCGGTCTGGTCTTTAGAGAGGCCGGAGATGATCACGACTCTGTTATTTTCCCATGCGAGAAAGATGGTGCCATTGTATCCATCGCTAAAGACAAATTTACCGTTATCTGCTTTATCAGGCTCTATGCCTAAAGCAACCAGGTATTTCTCAGCTATAACAAAAGCTTCACCGGCTGTACTGAATTTCATCAGGTAGATATCAAAATTATCACTCTCCGATTCATATGAAGCCTTAAATGCTTTATTCAGAAACTGATGACCAAGGACGCTTTCATTGATATAAGTATCCTCGTTAAGCTTTCTTCCTTCATCCGGGAACTGAGACAGCACCTCCGGCATTTTTGTATCGCCTCCGAGCATGCCTGCAACCTTTAGCGCAAGAGATTCGGCCGATTGCTGTGTTTTGGGCTTCTTTGAATGAGTTTTGATCTTTACATAATAATTTCCAGTAAAGAAATTTATTGCCCCGTCAATAATATATCCCTGTGCACCCAGATTTAAAAAATTGTACGAGGAAGAGCGTTCGGATGCATAAATCCCAAATGCCATCGTATGATCGCTATGATGGTATATCTCAACCTTAATAAGCTCTTTCCCTTTCTTATATTCAGCCACATGCAGATCCTGGAAACCAAGAGCAATGTAACCATCAGCGGCACCGTTAATGAAATCCCATAGATTTTCAGGTAAATAAACAGGATACTTTGTTATTGTCTTATACCCGGGCAGTACCGGGTATGTAATATCCTGGGCAGCTGCAAAACCTGGAATAAGGACAAATAGCATACAAAAAGAAAGTACTTTTTTCATAATAACCATTGATTATCAGGCCAGGAATTCAGATGGAATATTCGTGAGTCTTGAAATATCTGCAATCTTTTCTTTAACCTTGAAATTCAATGGGCAACTTATGGTGCATCTGTCACAGCCGCTGCAAGGATCACCGGATATTCCAAGCTCGCCCAGAAGGCTCTTTGCCATTGATGGATTCGAATAACCATAAGCGTACATATAGGCACGCATAAGGTCCTGAACCGGCAGGTTATAAGGACATGAAGAAACACACTGCCTGCAGCCCGAACAGAAAAGGCCCTGTTCTCCCCTGGCAGCTACCAGGTCATTCTTTTCCTGGTCATTAAGAGCAATATCCGTGAGTAATTTTTCATTGACTTCAAGATGGTCAAAGCTCGTCATACCGGGAATAGTTGTGGTAACATCAGGATTTGATAATACCCATTTAATTGCCGCAGCAGTATTCATCGGCTTTGTCCTTTCCTTATCCAGGAACCCACCACCGGCAAGAGTTTTCATAGCGACAATGCCTATGCCGGCTCCGACTGCCTTTTTCAGTGCAGCATTCATCTCATCCAGATAAGACATCCTGTAATTATACGAGGTTAAAATGACATCCCATATATCGGAATCGGTAGCTGCATTAATGACCTGGGGTTCATTGCCATGAGTGGAAAATCCGATGAATTTTGCTTTTCCCTCTTTTTTAAGCTTCTGAGCTGCATTTATAATCGGTTTATATTCAAGAAATTCAGGATTAGTGATGCCATGAACATAAAGAATATCAACGTAATCCATCTGCAGCCTTGAAAGGCTCGTATTGAACATCTCAAGGAAACTATCAGGGGATGTCTGGTCTGTAGGCTTGCCTTCCCTGTCCTGAACTGGCTTTACTTTAGTAGCAAGGATAAATGAATTTCTGGGGTAATCCTTGAACAGATTGCCAAGCATTGTTTCATTATTGCCTCCCTGGTAACCGTTTGCCGTATCAAAAAGGGTGATGCCCTTCTCATATGCCGCCTTGCAGAGAGCAGGATTATCAGAGCGCATGACTCCAAAGCTTATTACGGGTACTTTTAAACCTGTTCTGCCAAGTGTTCTGAAAATAATATCTTTTGTCTGGACTTGGGGTACAGCGCTAATAATTGATGGAGACAAGGCTAACATACCTGCGCCTGCCGCTCCTGTTTTCAGGAATCCCCTTCTGTTTATTCTTTTCATATATAAAATTAGTTCAGGTTTCTGATTCTTACTTCAATATCTGTGTCACTCAATAGTTTAACAATTTCATCCGTATTGGTATCCCCGTAATGATATGGATACAATATTTTCGGCTTAAATGCCTTTGCTGCATCGGCGACCATCGCCGGGGTCATTGTATATGGCAGGTTCATGGGAAGAAATGCAACATCAATATTTTTCAATGCTTTCATTTCCGGAGTATTTTCAGTATCGCCGGCAACATAGAATTTTTTATCGCCAATTGAAATGATAAATCCTATTCCCGTTCCCTCAGGGTGAAAAGGCTGACCCGGGGCTCTCATATTTACAATATTATAGGCAGGAACAGCTTCGACATCGATATTGTTAACCATTTTATTATCACCTGCTTTCATAGGCTGTGCCCATGTTATTTCTGATGCGGATTTCCCGTTGCAGAGCATTACTGTTCCCTCCTTCCGGAGCTTATTTATCAGGCTGGCATCAAGATGATCATAATGTTCATGTGTTACCAGTATAAGGTCAGCTTTCGGAAGATCAGTATAGTTTCCTGAACTTCGGACAGGATCAATATGAATAGAAAAGTCATTGATTTTGAACATCAGTGATCCATGTCCGACAAAATACATTTCCACTATGCCTGCTGAAGTATTGATCTTGTCTGAAGCAGGCTTCTCCTGAGAAAAGGCCGGCGTTGTCATAATAAGAAAGATAATTATAAGAAATGAAACGGATCTTTTTGACCTGAACATTTTACAACTCATTATAAAAATTTATTAATCTCAGACCGGGATTATATTGTCAGGTTTTAATCCCAAGCACCAATATATCATCGATCTGCACTCCCTGACCTATCCAGTCAATAAGGTTCTTTTCCAGACGATCCCTCTGTCTGCACATCTGTTCTTCCTGTATTTCAAGGATCAGCCGTTTAAAGTTCTTCTTCATGAATTTCCGGCCATGGGGTCCTCCAAACTGGTCAATATATCCATCTGAGAAAAGGTAGTATGATATTCCTTTTTCAAGGTTCCAGTCATAAAAGACAAAATCCTCCTTCATTCTTGAAGATATTCCTATCGGCATTTTACTTGCATAGATCGTTTCGAGAAGATATTTGCCGTTTGACATTGATCCGTCAGGCATTTCGTCAGAATCCTCCTTATAATTCTTTCTTTCTTCATCTGTCAGCTTCCTGACCTTGAAGCACGGATTGTATGCACCTGAAAATTCAATATGGCTTGTTTTATAATCTAATACCAGTAATCCCATATCCATTCCGTCTTTTGCTTCATCGTCACCGCCCGACTGTTTTAATGATTCAGTTACATGAAGTCTTAACTGGTTGAGTATTACGTCGGCACGCGGGGCTAATTCCCTATCGATTATCTCATCGAGGAACGACATTCCGAGAAGGCTCATAAAGGCACCCGGAACTCCATGACCGGTACAATCGGCGGCAACTATATAAAGCCTATCTCCTTTCTTAGTCATCCAGTAGAAATCACCGCTTACTATGTCTCTCGGCCTGAAGAGAACAAAATTTTCCTTTATATTGTCGGTCAGGATGGTTTGAGAAGGAAGCAGCGCCATCTGGATTCGGCTTGCATAATGTATGCTTGATTCCAGCTCTTCTTTCTGCTTTACAACTACGGCGGTACGTTCACGGACAATGCCTTCAAGACGGATGTTTTCATTTTTAAGTCTGCGGGTATAATAGCTTATTAATCCCCATATTGCCAGAATTGCAGCCAGTGCATAACCAAAAAATGCAAGGATTGTAGCATACCATGGTTTATTGATGACAAACTCATATTTAAGCTCATTCCCGGTCAGCCCGGTCAGCGTTTTGCTCCTTACCCTGAAAGTATAATGTCCGTATGGAAGTTTTGGATATTCTCTTTTGGAGTATATTGCTTCGCTGCTGTAACCGAATGAAATACCTTCCCATTTTGACCAGTCTTTATCATATCCCTCAAGCTTGCAGCTGTATTCTGTAAGCAGCTCCTCAATAAAATATGGTGTGGTCCATTCAAAAGTAATCTGATTCATATCATAGCTGTACTGAGGCACGGTACTGGAGGAATAATAAATTTCCGGCACTCTCCTTTTTTCATCTAAATGTGAATGAAAAGTACCTGTCATAATAACCGAATCAGTTCCAACAGTTATTGAAGTAAAGCGGGTATTTACTTTTGTTGAATCAGGCAGTAATCTGGCTTTATCCAGGACTATGAAGTTTTTGGACTGAGTGAGGTATGTTTTGTTGCCAGTGAAAAGAATATCCATTGAAGGTACATTGGGAAGGAGGTTAAGGTCACCCTGGTAACCTGCTGCCTCTCCTGATGAATTTCTGAAAAGCATTTCAACGTTTTTCTTATCAGTCCCGCTGTACCAGATATCACCTTCCCCGTCAAGAAAGAGATTCCTGGAAATCTTCCCTTCTGAATAACCTCCTGTAAGACTGTTGTCGCTGATAAATGTATCGTTTTGTTTGTCATATCTCAAAAGGCCTGAAGCGGTTGTTACATATAACTTATCATTTACCATGTAAACGGAAGAAATTTCGATTTCCGGGATTCCCTTTTCAATACCATATCTGATATAAGAAGTATCATTTCCACTAAATGTCAGGTTGAATAATGCTGAAGGATCATCCGAAATGAACCATAATCCTCCTTCTTCCTTTTCTACCATGCTTGATACTGAACCAGTGAATCCTTTTATTCTGTTTATATAAGACCAGTGGCTGCCTTCATCTCTCAGGATTGTAATGCCGTGCGCTTCTGTGCCAAGGAAAACAATATCCCTGTCAATGGAGGATTGAAGTATCTTTTTCGTATTATATTTTCTGGGATCAGATTTTGGCAGATTTTTAATGTTTTTTTCAACCTCCAGGACAACATCTTTATCAAGAATTTGCAACACTCCGTCCAGAGAACCTGTGAGCAAAAATTCGCTATGACTTGTTTTAATGAGCTCCAGCGGAAAAAATTGACCGTCTGTTTGCGGAACTTTTCTGAATCGTAAGAAATTCTCGTTATCAGTATAAGTTTCAAGAATCCCGGCATCATAGGACAAATAGATTTTCCCCTGAAATTCAGCTATATCATTGACGCCATAATCTATTCCCTGTTTTTCGCCAAATATAGTAATCGGGACATTGAAATAGGCTTTGTTCAGAAATCCGTAAGTGGCGATCCACAGCTCTGAATTGCTCTGATAATCACTATACATAGCATAAACTGCATCATCAACCAGGCCACTTGTCTCTTTAGTGAGCTGATAGATCAGCTCACCCGATTTATTAAAGACAAGTACTCCTTCCTGGTTGGTGGTTCCGATAGCAAAAAGGTCATTGCTTATCTTTGCACCGGCATAGATATTTGCTGTTTTAAACTTTGCGTTCAGATGTTCATCAATGAAGTTGCTCCGCACAGTTCCGCTGTTATAATCATAGAGAAACAATCCTTCAAAATAAGTTCCAATCAGCATCCTGCTTTCATCAAATGGTAAAACGACCGTACATGGTTTCGCTTTAAAAAAATCGCCTCCCTTTAACGGAGAAATTGTCGTGCCCTTCAGCTCAAAAATACCACTGGTATTGTCTGCTATTATCAGTCTGTCATTGATCTTTACAAGCCTCAATGCATCTGTGATACCATATTGTACCAGGTCAATTTCAGAAAGAGAGTCATTTTCAGTGTTGTAAATAAAAATAAACCTGGGACCCAGATATAAGGCTTTATTATCCTGTACCTCTATAGACGATATAACCTGAATCTTAGGAACTGAGTCAATCCGTTCTGAAAGAGAAACATACTCTGTCGTTCCTTTTTCAGAAGGATGGAGATATCCGAATTCAAATGCTCCTCCCACATAAACTATTCCCCTTTTATCAGCAGCAAGTGAGTAGATCCTTGGATTATCCTTTATCTGAATGCTTGACCATTTGGTCCCGTCATAGCATATAACACCGCGATCCTGGTTTCCAAAGTACATATTCCCGAAAGCATCTCTGGCGATACACCAGTTTTGTTCCGATCCCTGAGTAATCTGTGTTGAGTAATTTTTTACAAACGGAACACCATATTTATTAACCTGCCCCGTCAGATTAAATAATAATGTAACAAGAAAACAAACGATCACGAACCTTTTCATAAACTCATTTGTTATTTTATCTAACAAATCAACTATAAAAATACTAATCTTATTATTTTAATCAAATTTATTATTGGCACTTTCGTTATATATTGAAAATTTAATAACTTGCCACCAGAATTTAGGGGACAGCGTTAATTAATTAACACTGATGTATTTAGGAATAAATAAACGGGTAATAGCACCGGTTTTTCTTATTATTTTTTATTCCATGGCCGCAGGCCAGCCGGGGAAAAGTCACAAGTATGTGTTTGACAGTGATTTACAGGATAATAATGTAGTTTCAACAGATCACTCGCTCCTTATAAACTACTCAGTACCAGAATTATATCTCGAAAATATCAACAATGACAATGGCACGTATTATAAGGTAGCAATACCTGGTCATACACCTGGTTATGAACCCGGGAAACCCGAATTACCTGTTTTGAGCCGTTTGATAACTATCCCGGAAGGGTATTCTTATAAGATTAAAATCACTGATGTCAGAACATCAAGAATAAAGCCTGGAAAGGAGAGAATAGAGGGAGTACTGTTCCCGGCACAGGAAGGTGAAACAAAAGAGCCACAGAAACAAAAACCCGTTTTCAGAATTGACAAAACTCTCTATGCCAGCCGTGAATTCATAAAGTCTGATACAGTCAGGATTGAATGGCTTGGAAAAGCCAGGCAGCTGAACCTTGCTACAATTTACATTTCCCCGGTGCTCTATAATCCCGGATCCAATATCCTTGAGGTCATTACCTCAATGAAGATCGAAATAATCTTCACACCCTCAGGAGATGCCGGGACAAAGACTTTATTTACCGAATCGCCTCTGTTCCGGGAAACATTCAGCAAAGCCATTCTGAACTACGATCCGGGTGAAGTCATACCCGGATATACTGAAAAGCCTGCAAGAATGATCATTCTCACAGATACGGCGTTTAAAAAATATCTTGAACCGTTTATAAGATGGAAAACACAGAAGGGATATAAGCTTGAGATACTGTACAAAGGAGCCGCTTTTGCAGGAAATACATATACTGAACTCAGGGACACCATAAAGAGCATTTACCTCGCTTCCACTGCGGATAATCCTCCACCGGAGTACCTTCTGATTATTGGAAGCGTAGCAAAAATACCATACTACGGCACAGGTAATGTTACTGATATGTATTACGGTGAGTTTAACGGGAATGGCGATTATATTCCTGAAATGTTCATAGGCAGATTGCCTGTTGCAGACACAAATGAACTTAAAACCATAGTAAAAAAAATAATCCAATACGAAAAGTTTGAATTTGCCGATGCCAATAAGTTCTATAATTATGCTGTTGCTACAGCGGGGTACGATGATGGCTATGCTAATTATATGAACGGCCAGATAAAATATGCCATAACAAATTATCTAACTACTGAAAACAATATTAAGGAATATCATTTTTACAATAAACAGGCAGTTGGAGGAGATTCACTAGAAAAAATAATTAATAAAGGAATATCATTCCTTAATTATACCGGACATGGAACTACCAGTGGATGGATAAATGTACCTGTTAATGTTACTGACACTTTAAAAAATAAAAACATGTATCCTTTCGTGATCAGTAATGCATGCCAGACATCAAGTTTTGAATTAAAAGACTGTTACGCAAATAAATGGGTAGTTAGGGATACAACAAACAAGAAGGGTGCACTTGGTTGTATTGGAGGGTCTAACGATACATACTGGAGTGAGGATTTTTACTGGTCTGTCGGCCTGGGAACTCCCTCTGCCGATCCGGCTTATGAGACTACAGGGCTTGGAGCTTATGACCGGCTCTTCCATACGCACGGAGAATCCCCGGCAGACTGGCGTATCACCATGGGTCAGGTAATCCATGCCGGGAATCTGGCTGTAAGCGCCAGTACAACTTCACGGAAGAAATACTACTGGGAAATATATAACCTCGTCGGAGATCCCAGTGTGATACCTATTATCGGTACTCCCGGCACATTTAATATTTCTTTGCCGGATACACTGCCGAATAACATCAGATCATGGTCATTCACTGCTGATCCTTTCTCGTATGCAGCCATATCTCATTCTGATACACTCTGGGATGCATCGCATGCAAGCCCTTCAGGTTCTGTGACACTCGATATGCCCGGATTATCAGAAGATTCCTGTCTGCTTGTAATTACAGGACAAAACAAGATACCAGTCATTAAGATAATCTACTTTTCTGATATCAGCGGGGAGTTTGTCAACCTGACAAAATCAGGATTGAACGACAGCGCTGAAAACAATAACGGAATGGCTGATTTCGGTGAGACAATCAACCTTGATCTGACAGTAAGCAATCTCGGTATGGCGAGCGCTGAAAACCTGTATGCCAGGATCTCCTCTTCTTCCGGATGGATCACAATAAACACCGATTCAGTGATGATCGGGACACTGGCCGGAGGTTCCGAAATTATTTTGAACGATGACCTGTCATTTACAATTTCCGACAGAGTTCCCGATATGAGCAGAGCAACACTGGATCTGATTCTGAAGGACAACAATGAAGAAAAACTCTATAAAATTGATATAACCGCCCATGCTCCAAACCTGGATATCGTTAACTTTCTCCTCGACGATGGGGAAACCGGCAATGGCGATGATATTGCTGATCAGGGTGAGACAATCCAGCTTGTTTTCCATGTCAGAAACGAAGGGAGCAGCAATGTTTCAGGCATGTTCAGAATTTCAAGCACTGACACTGTAATTACTGTCCTTGAGCCAAGCGTTAAATCAGGTAACCTTGAATACGGGGAAATCACCAGCATACCTGTATCAGTAAAAATATCAGAATATGCCGGTTCCGGAGCAACAGTTTATTTGTCTGTAATTCTTGACTGCGATCCATATTTTGTTAACAAGGAATTTTCCTTCAGGGTAGGCCAGATCAGAGAATCTTTTGAATCTGCATCATTTAAAATATTCCCATGGCTCAATATTAGTAAGGTGCCATGGGTCATAACCGCAACAGATTCCTACGATGGTGTTTCATCTGCACGTTCCGGTGCTATCTCACATAACTCGTCAACTGTCTTATCAATCAAGTCCTATTATACGGAAGCCGATTCCCTGAAGTTTTTCCAGAAGGTCTCTTCAGAATTAAGCTATGATTTCCTTTTGTTTAAGCTGAATGATAAAGAAATATATAAAAAATCAGGTGATACTGGATGGGAAAAGAAAGTGATTGCTGTCCCTGCCGGATACAATAAGATGGAATGGATCTACAAGAAGGATGCATCAGTTACACATGGAACTGATGGTGCCATGATTGATATGATCGATTTTGCCGGACAAGGGTCCGTAAGGTATGTAAGACGGGATCTTGTAGCAGCAAGAATTATTGCTCCTGTGCAAAAGGACAATATAAGTAAGGAGTCTGTAACGCTAAAACTCATAAATGCCGGACCCGATACCATAAGGGGCTTTAATCTGGCATATAAGATCAATAATGATTCACCCGTTAAGCAGTATTTCCAAAATCTTCTGATCCCCTTTGGAGATTCAGTAGCAGTGACTTTCAATACCAAAGCTGATTTCTCGCGTTACGGTATATACAATATGACTATTTACGGTTACGGCAACGCTGATGATTACCCGCTTAATGACACGTTGAAGACCAAAATTGAGCATACTACCATTGATGAACCTCTTCTGGTATTCCCTAATCCATTCACCGGTGAGCTTAAGATTATAATCAATTCAGATGTAGCAGGTACAGCCAGCTTTACCCTTTATACTTCAACAGGGAAGAAAGTTCTGGATTCTGAAAAGCCGGTTAATAAGGGAGTGAATGAGATAACCATGAATGGCGGAATGCTGGTGCCATCTGTTTACTACCTGAGAATCGATTTCCCGGGTGTATCAAGGACAGTTCCAGTTATAAAAACAAAAGAGTGAGAAAACATATATCTGACGATGACAACTGAAATTCCTACCCGGGCAGCAGCCTTTGAGCTGTTTAAAAAATATAACAGCTCTGAAAGCTTGCTGAAGCATGCTCTCGCAGTTGAAGGTGTGATGAGATATATGGCGAGGAAAGCAGGTGAGGACGAGGAGAAATGGGGAGTCATTGGACTGATCCATGATCTTGATTATGAAAAGTATCCGGATCAGCATTGTATTATGACAAAAAAGATACTGGAACAGAATAACTGGCCGGAAGAGTATATCAGGGCTGTCCTGAGTCATGGCTGGGGGCTTGCCACTGATATTGAACCCATTACGCTTGTTGAGAAGACAATATACGCTGTTGATGAACTTACCGGTCTGGTTACAACCAGTGCCCTGGTACGGCCATCCAGAAGTGTTATGGATATGGAAGCAAGATCAGTAAAAAAGAAATGGAATGACAGGAGATTCGCAGCCGGTGTTGACAGATCGGTTATTGAAAAGGGTGCTGCTATGCTCGGAATGAGCCTTGATGACCTTATAGCCGATTGTATTATGGGAATGCGGGAGGTTGCGGAAGATATAGGGTTAAAAGGAGTTTCTACCACTCAGGGTTAATATAAAAATGCTAATCTATTAACGTCTCCTTATCTTCATGTACTCATCCCCCCAGCCCCCTTCTCTGCTGAAGCAAAGAAGGGGGAGTATATCTGATATATTACTGAATTTCAATACTATACTAAAACAATTCCCCCTCTTTGCTTCAGCAGAGAGGGGGAAAAGAAGGGGGTGAGTACCTGAACTCCTAAATTACATCAGTTTCAGTCTTATATTCCTGAACCATACATCGTTGCCATGGTCCTGGAGTCCTATATAGCCTTCCTTGGCGGTATTAACGAACATCTCCCAGTCTTTGAATTTGGAATTGGCGCACATTTTTTTCCAGGCGTCTGTCCAGAGATGAAACTCAACAACATTGACGCCATTCGATTTAAAGACGACAGTGCCCTGGTAACAGAGAATTCCGACTTTGTTCCATTCACCAACAGGCTTTGTATTCTGCGGTACAGCAGGTATCAGATCATACAATGAGCTGGCCATGCGGTTTCCATTGACGCCAAGCTTGGCATCGGGATGCTTGTCATTATCAAGTATCTGCATTTCGGGTGCAGATTCATAAATTGGCACACCCGGTATCTCCTGTCCAAGCAGGAATATACCGCTGTTTCCGCCTTCCGATATCTTCCATTCAAGTTCAAGCTCAAAGTTGCTCAGCTTCTTATCATAAATGATATCACCGCCTTGACCACCTGCCTCGCCAGCTCCGGAACCAATACAATGCAGGGTTCCGTCAACAACTTCCCATCCCTTTTCAGGGAATGCGGTTTTGTTATATCCGCGCCAGCCTGTTGTGGTTTTGCCATCAAATATGGTTACCCAGCCGTCATCTTTGGTTTTTGTCTTGCTGGTGGTTGCACATGATGTAATTCCCATTATCAGAACAATTGATAAAAGTATGTTTACTAGTTTCATAATAGATAATTGTTTATGTTAGAAAAAGCAGTGACGTGAATCATCGCGTCACTGCCATAAATAAAATAAATTATGCAGGCATCTCAGGTAATGAGTAGCCGTCACGATAAGTGTGTTTGATCATTTCGGATGCAAATTCTCTTGCATTTATTGTAAGATTCGGTCTGTTAAACTTAGGATCACCATCAACAATAGTGAAATTATCTGAGATAGTAAGTCTTACCTTATCATCAGCACCAATGTTTTTGAATTCCATCTTTTCACCATCCCATTCGAGTTCCCTGTTAAGGCCCTGTAGTCTTACAGCAAGTACTCCCATTACAACCATTTCGTTGAAAGGACCTGCCTCATAGAAGTTGGATTTAGCCTCAACTCTGTTTTCCGGGCTTTCCTTGCACGCACGCACCCAATCCATTTCATGTCCGCCCATCATAGCTTTATCAACTCTTCTTTCGGTTTGCGGAGCAGCCGGTTTACGTCCTGACAATAACCATGGATTAACACCATAACATCCACATACCAGTGTGTCTTTAGTACCGTGGAACAGAACGCCTCCTCCTGCATCATTCATATTCTTGCCGGCGGGCCATCCAGCCGGTTTCGGAGGCTCTAATCCGCCGTCATACCATGTTACTTCTACCTGAGGTAATTTCATTTTTGCATTTTTAGGAGCAACTCTGGCGGGATAAATCAGCTTAACCATCTGGGCATTCGGAGCACAGTCGGTAAGAAGCAATGTAGAGCTTCCCTGTGCTTTAATAGGGTACTGAAGCTTAAGCCCTTTGAATACGGGATGCAGAATATGGCAGGCCATATCCCCAAGAGCACCTGTACCAAAGTCCCACCAGCCTCTCCAGTTCCATGGAGTATAAAGGCTGTTATAAGGACGCATTTTTGTCGGGCCTATAAAGAGATTCCAATCCAGGGTTTCAGGAACCCACTCGCCTTTTGGAACATTTAATCCCTGCGGCCATATAGGACGGTCGGTAAATGCTTCCACCTTTGTCACATCTCCAATTTCGCCGTTTTGCAGCCATTCAATAGTAAGATTGACTCCTTCAGCAGAAGAGCCCTGATTACCCATTTGTGTTGCAACTTTATGTTTTGCAGTAAGTTTGGTAAGGAGTCTTGATTCATAGACTGAATGAGTCAATGGTTTCTGAACATAAACATGTTTTCCCATAGCCATTGCGTTTGCGGCTACGACTGCATGTGAATGGTCAGCAGTTGCAACTATCACTGCATCAATTGATTTACCCATTTCATCATACATTTTTCTCCAATCCCAGTAAGCTTTAGCGCCAGGGTTATCAGCAAAGACTTTCTTTGAATAACCCCAGTCAACATCGCAGAGTGCGACAATATTCTCACTGCCTTTTACATTCTTCAGGTTTGAATTGCCCATCCCTCCTATGCCAACAACAGCGATATTAAGCTTGTCACTGGGAGCCCTGTGGCCAAAGCCACTCATTACCGAGCCCGGAAGTATTGTCAATCCTGCAGCAACAGCGCCTGTCCTTTCAATAAAGGAACGGCGTGTAATGTTCTTTGAATCTTCTTTCATTTGTCAGATATTTTTTAACTTGGTTAAAGGATATGATTGATACGTAAAATTAGCAATTTCCTGATGATTTGTAATATTAATCCCAAATCTGGTCCCGAAATATTCTTAAAAATTGTTAAAGTTCCCTGATCCAGATATTTCTATAGGCTACAGGGTGGTTATGATCCTGAAGCATAAGAGGTCCGGCTCCATGCTTTCTGACTGAGTATTCAGGTATACCTTCGTATAATGTAGGACCTCTAAGACTCACATTATTCTGTATCAATACACCATTATGTATTACGGTAACTCTGGGCGGAGTGAAGTAAACAGTGCTGTCTCCGGCAAACCGGGGTGCAGTGTATATTATATCATACGTCTGCCATTCTCCAGGTTTCCTGCATGCATTTACCAGTGGTACATGCTGTTTGTAAATGCTTCCGGCCTGACCATTACGGTATGTCCTGTTGTTATAATTGTCCAATACCTGTACTTCGTATTGTCCCTGCAAAAAAACACCGCTGTTACCCCTGTCCTGGTTTGTGCCTACAGGTTCTGCCGGTGTTCTCCATTCAATATGCAGCTGGAAGTCATTAAAATTGCGTTTCGTCCTTATCTCTCCTTTTCCTTTAACGCATACCATCGCACCGTTTTCAATTATCCATCCCGGAGGATTCCCACTGGCATCAGTCCACTCATTATTTATATCAGTTCCATCAAACAGTATTATTGCATCTGATGGCGGCATACCCGGCAGTTCTCCCGGTTGAATGATTCTGACTTCAGGATCCCATATCTCAGTCATATCAGCTTTCATTGGAGCAGGATATTGCTGCCCGAAACATAATACACTGATAATAAGTGTATTAAATACTATTAATAATTTTTTCATTTATGATAATATTATTCTTTTTCTGTACTTTTTATTTTAAATGTGGCATTCCTAATAATTGGCTTTGCCCAGAAGCTAAGGCTCAGAATATAAGCTAATGTCAGATAGAGTACCGTCATCCCTGCCTGTAATCCGATCAGGTCCTTCAGCTTGCCAATAAGCAAAGAGACTATAGCACCTCCTGCAATCGCAGTACAAAGGATCCCCGCAAATGATCCATGAGATTTTTCAACGCTGTTAAGTGCAAGCGAAAAAATTATTGCATACATCACTGACAGGCAGAATCCTAGAGCCGGAAAGCCAAATAAGGCATACCCGGTATTTCCGAAGAGTGTAAAGGTCAGTATGACAAGCGCTGCAACAGTAAAAACACGAAGTACTATTTTGCTGTCCATGACTTTCAATAAAGCCAGTCCAAGGACACAACCGACAGTCATCATTCCCCAGAATAATCCAACGGCTCTGGCTCCTTCAATCTCCGGTCTAAGTCCATGATATGTTCTCAGAAACTCTGAGATCCAGTTTGCTATACCCTGTTCAGTACCAACATAGCAAAAGATACCAAAGAAAAAGAGTATCACCTTTTTCTGTTTGAACAATTCAACATGGGTTGCCCAGGCTCCGACAATCTCATCTTCCCGGCGCTCAACCTTTGGAAAACGTGATGCAACAATGATCACCATCATCAGAAGGCTTACGCTTGCAAAGATCCAGTATATTGATACCCACGGCAGCTTATCCGGAGTCAGAAACGATATGAATGATATAAAGAATCCCTCACTAACCTGAGCATCAGTAAGATGTGTTACCAGGTACGAATAAACAAACGGACTGAGAAACGAAGCTGCACCAAAAACCAGCTGGGCAATTACCGAATTGAAAGCAAAATGCTCTTCACCACCCGTTACCCGGAGGAGCGGATATATAGCAACCTGTAAAATCGCCATTCCGCTGCCAATCATGAATAGAGAAAACAGGAATACCGGAAAAACCGGGAAAAGGGAAAACAAAAGAGCTCCTGCCAAAGCCAGTATCCAGGCAAGCACAAGGCATTTCTTTTCACCAAATTTCTGAATGATCATTCCTGCAGGAATTGACATTAAAGCATACGCAATAAAAAATGAAAAAGGCAGCATTCCTGTCAGTGTACCGGTCAGGGTATAGCTGTCACTCACATTGGGATTTATTGCCCCAAGAATATTGGTTAGAAATGATATTGCAAAGAAAATCAGGAAAATAAGTACAACGAGGTAGTAGTTGCGTTTCATAGCTATGTTATTAGTATCAGCTCATTAATTATTCCTAAATTAGAAGACTCTAAAAATAATATTATTTTGTCAGAAATGGAGAAGAAGGTGTTTTATCTTGAGTCTAAGGAAAATCCAGGTTTAGCGAAGATATTCCACATTGTGCTGGGGATAGCATGTATTGTTATTGCTATCTATTGGGTAATATTCAATATCCAGTCAATAAAAACCGACGGTACGCTATGGATAACAATCTTATTTCTGGTTTTGTTTGGAGTTTACCAGGTCCTTGACGGAGCAGGAAAAACAAGGAAATACATTTCTACAGAGCCTGGAAAGCTGATACTGAAACAACACTCGGTTCTACCGGTAGTTAAAATTAAATCAGAAGATATTGAAAAGATTGAGATATTTCCCCTGAGCGTCAGCTTCAAAATAAGAAACCGTAATAAAATTGTGTTTCGTTTTGGTCTGTCTTATATTGAAATTATTGATCCGGTCAAAAATGAAATAGCCGGATTTGCCGGTCTGAACCATATCTCGTATGAGATAAAAGTTGAAGAATTATAAGCGTCCAGACTATTTCCAAACCTTATCTGCGAAATCCATAAAATAATTCCAGTCTTTAAGAAGCATATCATGAGCTCCGTTCGTGATATAGTCCTGTCACGTATAGCCAATTGGAAGTAGGTTTAGGTTGGAGAAAGAGCGGATCACCGCTCTTTCTCTTTTTTTGCGCATAACATTTTCTTAAATGGGTAAAAATGCGTATTTTTACTGGATCCTGCTATCAAAGCCATGACTCCTCCCTTTATCGAATGTCTGATCTGCCCTCATTTTTGCAAGATTACAGAAGGTAATACAGGTATCTGCGGTGTGAGAAAGAATAACGGAGGATCAGTTGAACTTCTTACCTATGGCGTTCTATCAGGATATTCTCTTGATCCGATTGAAAAGAAACCCCTGTATCATTTTTATCCGGGTACAAATATTCTTTCACTGGGATCCTATGGATGCAATATGCATTGTGATTTCTGCCAGAATTACACTATTTCACAGCGTATTTCCTCAGATTATGTCTCAAAGACCGATATTGACAAGATATTGAAAGATGCCCATGATGCTTTGAATAATATTGGAATAGCGTTCACATACAATGAACCGGTGATATGGTTTGAATTTATCAGCGATGTTGCCCGTAAAGCAAGGAAAAAGGGATTAAAAACAGTGATGGTGAGCAATGGATATGTCAATGAAGAGCCTCTTAAGGAGATCATCTCATTTACAGATGCTTTCAATATCGATCTTAAAGCCTTCAACGACGACTTTTACAGGAAGCTGACAGGGGCAGGTCTTGAACCTGTTAAAAAATCCCTTAAGCAGATAGCCCGTTCAGGCAAACACCTGGAGATAACAACTCTTATCGTCCCCGGACAGAATGATGATGAAAAGGAAATGGCATTGGAGACTGAATGGATAGCAGGAGAGCTTGGTAAAGATATCCCCTTTCATCTGAGCAGGTATTTCCCGATGTACAAAAGGGAAGATCCATCCACACCCCAGGAAACCCTTAAAAGACTTGCCTCCATCGCATCCAGGAGCCTGAGTTATGTATACGTAGGAAACATATCGACAGATGCCGGACAAAATACACAATGCCCGAAATGCGGAAAGATAGTTACAAGAAGATCACGTTACCATACCAGGCTTCTGAATCTTGATCAGAAGGGCAATTGTAACGGCTGTGGCACAAACATCTACAGGCACTTTACTTCTTTCTCTTCTTCGATACAGAACTGAGCCTTTCACACAGCTTATCGACACCTGCATCCAGTTCCCTGTTAACCATCTGATAATGAACCTTTATGCCTTTAGGATCAGTTTCTTTTACCGGATTGTTAACCCTGTTGATCAGTTCATTCCTGAAATTAACAGCATCGGAAATTATCCCTGATACCTCTTCGGGCTTATCTTCGGGATAAAGGGTCGAAAAAGTAAAACAGTCTGATATCACTGAATAGATCTGTGAATCAATTTGCTTTTTAAGACTTCTGAGATTTGCCATTTACCTGTAGTTTTAAATATTTCTTACTGGAATTTTTTCCGGTGATTTTATTTGGATCTGAAACTTGCAATGCTCTTTTCTGCTCTTTCAATATAGAGCTTGCGCAGCGTTTCGATCAGATGGATCCTGACATTGAAAAACTTATCATCAATACGATTGAACGGAAGCACCATCGGTGAAGTGCCTGTCATGAACACAGCATCGTATTCGCTTAACCTGTCAGCATCAACGCATGCCATCGTGACTTTAATATTATTCTCACTGCATATTTCAAGAATATGCTTGCGGGTTATACCACTGAGTATAATATCATCGGGAGCTGTTACCAGGGTATCATCCTTGAGGAAAAAGATATTTGACCTGCTTCCTTCAGTGACCTGTCCATTTTCATTAACCAGAAGGGCTTCATAGCCACCGTCCAGGATAAGCTTATGATAGATGGATGAACGCAGCTTATGGTTGATCACTTTTGAAGCCGGATCCTTTCTCTCAGCATAGAACAAAATCCCCTTTACACCTTTTCTGTATTGCTCAATTGAGGGATAAATAGGTTCAATAAAATAAACAATGTAATTTTCTGAACCTTTGTTATAGTTAAAGACTATCTTAAGGTTTATCTCTTTCTTTTTATCCCACTTTGTAAGATTAATAATGTCTTTCTTAAGGGCATCGGGATCAGCCAGCAAAATCTTCTTCTGCAGCTTCACGCTTGAAGTCAGCCGCTCCATGTGATCATAAAAGAATACCGGGGAGCCTTTTATCATTCTTATTACTTCATATACCGAATCTCCATCATATACAAGAGAATTATCGAAGAAATCAGATGATTGCAGCTTCCCGTTAAGGATGAATTTATTTCCAAAGCATTCATTCATGATAACTGTTTTAAAAACAAAAATACAAACAAATAATATCTCTCCCCTCAATTCTGATTATATTCGTGGCTGCTTACATCCAGGCAACATCAATTAATGTATGCAATAATTGATATTGAGACCACAGGCGGCAGCGCCAGGACTGAAAAGATTACCGAGGTTGCCATATACCTTCATGATGGTGAGAAGATTACAGGAGAATTTGTCACCCTTGTCAATCCTGAAAGAAGTATCCCCTATTTCATTACAAACCTGACCGGTATCACCAACGAGATGGTGGAAGATGCCCCCCGATTCTATGAGATAGCAAAAACTATCGTTGAACTTACTGATGGCATGGCTTTTGTTGCCCATAATGCAAAGTTCGATTATTCGTTTATCAGGCAGGAGTTTAAATCGCTTGGATTCAATTACAGGCGAAAAATAATTGATACTGTTACCCTTAGCAGGAAATTGTTTCCGGGACACCGATCATACAGCCTTGGCAATATATGCAGGGATTTGAAGATTGATATCAAGGGTAGGCACAGGGCATCGGGAGATGCTCTTGCGACGGTGAAACTGTTCGAAATGCTTCTGGAAAAGGACATTGAGACCAATGGCGCCAGATCAAATCTCATCAGAAACACAAGGTTGTCTAAGCTTAATCCCCGCCTGGATATATCTAAAATAGATTCCATTCCTGATGAACCGGGTATTTATTATTTCTATAATGAGACCGGTGACCTGATTTATATTGGAAAAAGCCGGAACCTTCAGCAGAGGATCAGCACTCATCTTTCAAATAATACCACCAACCGGTCAATGGAAATGCGTGATCTGATTGCGGATATTGACTGGGTATGCACCGGGAGCGAGCTTATTGCGCTTCTCAGGGAGTCATTTGAAATAAAAGAGAACAAGCCTTTATATAACAGGGCTCAGAGGAGAACAGGTTTCCAGTGGGCAATTTTCAGCTTCACAGATAAGAATGGATACCTGAATTTCAGTTTTGGACAGACAAATTCCGGTGAAAACCCCCTTTCCGTATTCAGCTCCAGAGAGAAAGCAAAATCAAGACTCGAAAGCCTTGTTGAAACTTATGAACTATGTCAGAAGCTTGCCGGCCTATACGAATCTGATGAAGCATGCTTCCAGTTTCATGTAGGAATCTGCAAAGGGGCATGCTGCGGCAAGGAGACACCAAAGAATTACAATGAACGCGCATACAGGGCAGCTGAAGAATTTGTGTTTTCGCGCCGGAATTTCTTTATTATCGATAAAGGACGTGATGAAGAGGAAAGATGCGCTGTAAAGGTGATAAACGGGAAATATGCAGGATACGGATACTTTAATATCAATGATATGGGATTCGGCCTCTCAGCAGTCCATGATTGCATTATACAGGCACCGGATAACAACGATATCCAGGTAATCCTCAAACAGTATCTCAGGAGTTACAGGGTAGAAAAAATCATTGAATTCTGAATAGTTTTATAAATTTGAAGAAGTAACATAACCGATAACCATTATGGCCCTTTTTAAAAGAACAACAAAAGATCTGATTATCAGGATCGATGAATTCTTAGATAACATCGAACTTGGATTGCTGGTCTTCAGGGAGAGCATAAATTCATATATCGATAAGGATATGGAGGCCTTCAGCCGGCATCTTCAAAAAGTAGATACCCTTGAAGGCAATGCTGACAGGCTGCAGCGAATGATTGAAAATGAGATGATCACTCATTCAATACTTCCGCAGCACAGGGAGGAAGTAGCCAGGCTTCTGGATGTACTGGATGAGATTATTGATACAGTAAAAAGCTCTCTGAATGAGTTTATTATAGAAATGCCTGAAATTCCTGCTGCCCTTAATAAAGACATAATAAATCTTACCGAAGCCTCAGTAGAAGCAGCTGAAGAGCTTATCCCTGCAGCAAGAGCATATTTTACCACTCCCTACACGGTGAGGGAAAAACTTCTGAAAGTCTATTATTTTGAGAGTGAAACTGACAAGATCGCCTTAAATACAAAGAAACGTATTTTTCAGGAAATGAAAGACATAGATCTTGCTCACAAGGCTCATCTGAGGTATATCATCCATCATATAGAGAATATTTCCGATATGGCGCAGAAAGCTGCTGATATGCTTTCTGCCATGGCGATAAAAATTGTTATATGATTTTATTTTTCCTGACAAGCGGCTTATTCCTTGGCTGGTCCCTGGGGGCAAACGATGCATCGAATGTTTTTGGTTCGGCCGTCGGGTCCAAAATGGTGACATTCAGAAAAGCCGCAATAATTGCCTCAATAGCAGTGATACTGGGAGCCGTGTTCCAGGGTGCCGGAGCTTCAGAAACACTCGGCAAGCTGGGCGGAGTGAATGCAATCGGCGGATCCTTTACTCTGGCTCTTGCTGCAGCAATTACGGTTTATGTGATGACAAAATTCTCACTCCCGGTTTCCACAACCCAGGCTATCGTTGGAGCAATCATAGGATGGAATCTTTTTACAGGCAACAAGACTGATGCGGATACTCTTTCAAAAATTGTGGTCACATGGGTGTCTGGCCCTGTATTGGGAGCATTATTCGCTGTTCTGCTTTATATTATTATCATAAAGATCAAAAAAGCATCAAGAATTCATCTGATCAGATTCGAATCATTCCTGAGAACGGGACTGATAATTGTCGGAGCCTTCGGTGCTTATAGCCTGGGTGCCAATAACATAGCTAATGTAATGGGTGTTTTTGTACCTGCATTCAATCTCCAGGAACTTGACCTTGGACTCTTTACCCTCTCATCAAGCCAGCAGCTCTTCCTGCTTGGAGGACTGGCAATAGCGGTAGGGATAATCACATATTCAAAGAAGGTGATGGAGACGATCGGAGGTAATATCGTTGAACTCAATTCAGAGGCCGCCATTGTTGTCGTGCTTGCACAATCGCTGGTGCTGTTCATATTTTCATCATCCGGATTGTCAAATCTGTTTGTTAAAATAGGACTCCCTCCCATTCCCATGGTTCCCGTTTCAAGCTCGCAGGTTATTGTAGGCTGCGTCATCGGAATAGGTCTTTATAAAGGAGCAAGAAATATTAATTTCAAACTACTGGGTGAGATCGGAATCGGCTGGATTGCAACACCTGTCATGTCAGGACTGCTTGCATTTTTCTCACTCTTTTTTGTAAAGAATATTTTCGGCATTGATGTCGGTTATAAGATAATTGGAGGAGCAGCTTCAGGAGCCGTTACTGCCACAGATCCTGGCATATCTGCCATCATCAGATACCTCCTGCTTGCTGTTTTAATAACCGGTTTGCTGGTTGGGATATATTATTCCCTGATAGAGAGGAAGAAGCAAAAGGAGCTTAAGAAATCAGAAGATAAATTCTGGCATTATTTGAAATGAAAGACAAGTATTACCTTGGGATTGATATCGGAGGAACCAAATGCGCGGTTATTGCCGGTACTGAAGACATGGAGATCCTTGAAAAATCAGTTTTCCCGACTGAAACACGCAGGGGTCCGGCACATGCAATCAGTCTTCTCTTGAAAAGTACGTCCATAATAACCGGAAAACTAGGCTTACACGGATTACAGTCAATTGGGATCAGCTGCGGAGGACCACTTGATAGCAAAACAGGTATTGTGCAATCGCCCCCCAACCTTCCTGACTGGGATAATATCCCTATCGTTCAGAATTTCAGTGACGCATTTCATGTTCCTGCATATCTTCAAAATGATGCCAATGCATGTGCTCTGGCTGAATGGAAATTCGGAGCTGGAAAAGGATATGAGAATATGATATTCCTGACTTTCGGCACCGGAATGGGCGCAGGAATCATTATCGGTGGAAAATTATATTCAGGCACCAACGACCTTGCCGGTGAAGTGGGACATATCCGGCTGGCGGATGATGGACCTGAGGCTTATGGTAAAAAAGGTTCATTTGAAGGTTTTTGCAGCGGAACAGGAATCGCTGTTATATCAAAAAAAATGATCATCGAGAAACTTGCTGATGGAGAAACTGTTTCATTTTGTCAGGACATTAAAGTTCTAAATAATATAACCACAAAAGATATTGCAGAAGCAGCCTCTGCAGGAGATAAAACTGCGCTTGAAATTTTTGAATTCTCCGGGAAACAA
>JAPLDX010000030.1 GCA_026391215.1 Bacteroidia bacterium | reverse complement strand
CATGTCTCCATTATAAAGTTCGATTTCATGTGTGGTGAATTCTTTCATGGATTCATTGATCGAAATCGGCATGCGATCAGCTTTAATCTCATATAAGATAAGCCTTTCCGACTCCATAAAATTACCGGCATCAATCTTTTTACCATCCCTTTGTCTGATAATATAAAGGGGATTGTTGGCACCTGCAAACTGTAATTTCATATTGGCAAAATCAATAGTACATAAAGAAATATCCATACCATCTTTTAATTCACCGGTCTCTCCGCGCTGGTGAAGCGATCTGATAATTTCCTTTCTCAGACGGCGCAGTATCACTCCGGGATGTGTTATATACTCTTTGTTAATGATTTCATTTAACAAAGCTGCACCAAGCATGCTCATAAATGCTCCGGGAACTCCATGTCCGGTACAGTCAACAGCAGCGATAATGGTAAGGTGTTCAATGAAGGTTGCCCAGTAAAAATCACCGCTTACTACATCTTTAGGTCTGAAGAATACAAAGTAATCTTTCAGATACATGTCAAGGGACTCTTTGTTTGGCAGGATTGCCGATTGGATGTATTTTGCGTAGTTAATGCTGTCTTTTATCTGTCCGTGTGCTGTTTCAATTTCGAACTTCTGGGTATTAACTACATCGAGGGTCGACTTCAACTGAGCAGTCCGCTCGGAAACTGTCTTTTCAAGCTGGGCTTTCTGTTTTTCAAGGCGGCGTACATTAAGCTTGACAATCAGCCACATAAAAAACACAGACATTAATCCATAAATCGTAAATGCCCACCATGATCTGTACCATGGCGGAAGTATCCGGAATGAATAAGATGCTGTCGAACCGGTTTCCTGATACTGGTTCTTCGACTTCACCTCAAATTTATAGCTGCCTTCATGAAGATTGGTATATTCCTTTTTAGTGTCGCTGACCCATTCCGACCATGCAGTATCATGCCCGCTTAACCGGAAGCTATAAAGGTTCTTTTCAGCATCTTCATAAGAGGTCGCAGCAAAATTCAATACCAGATCGTTCATTTTAAAATGAAGATCAGGACCTTTAATATTTCCAGGTTCTGAAGAAATGGAAATATCCCCTCCGAAGAGAAGGGAATCCTGTGAATAGACTTTTCTGATAAGAGTATTAAAATAATGGTTACTATCCAGCCTTAGCTGAGGATCATACCTCAGAAGTCCTGAAAATGTTCCGATAAAAATTGTACTGTCGTAAGGAGTGCTTATATCAGCACACGAGGCATCTCTGAATTTATAAAAAGGTGTTTTGTACGGATAGTATTTCCCATCCCTGAGTCTTAAAATTCCTTTTTCATAAATGCGATTTTCTTTCAGTTCCTGAAACCAGATATCGCCGTTTTTAATCGGGATGACAGGAGATACAATGCCTTTAAGCATGCCGAAATCCGGATGAGGCACAAAAATATCCTTGTCCCGGAGGTACGTATAGATTCCTTGATCTGTGCCGAAAATAACTTCCCCTGAAAACAGTTTTGAGGGATATACGCTATTGCCCGGCAATCCATTAATGGTTGAATATTGTTTGATAAATGTAATACTGTCAAGGTTCTCGCTGATCTGCAGTCTGTACAAATCAAGAAATGAACATACCCATAAATCCCTCTCCTTATCTTTAACAGCCAGGTAAACAGGCATATCAAAACCCCTGATCTTATGATCGAGATGCCAGGATGAGTTGTAATATTTTAGCAAATACAGGCCTTCGGCAGATCCTGCTATCAGATGATCCGGGTCGTCCGGCAAACTGGCGATAACTAAAAATGGCAAGCCCTCTGTACCTGCTATCATAGCAGCTTTTCTCCCCTTTACTGATAAAATTCCCGGATTCTGTGCTGCAAGAAGTATCCCCCTCGATTCCACAAGATCAAAAATCTGTCCTTCAGTTCCCTGGACTATCTCAAAATTGCCCTGCTCATTCTGTACGAAAAGATACTGGCTGGTCCCTGCATACAGATGGTTCTGGCAATAATAGAGACACAGGATATTTCCATTCAGGCCATTCTGTTCATTATAAAAGCAGAATGGCAGGTTATACTGGATGAGGCTGATTCCATTGTCGAGAGCTGCCCACAACTGACCGCTGCTGTCAGCGAAAAGGCCATAGACGGTATTGTCCAGAAGTCCTGAATCCTTATTGATTATTTTTTTTATCCTGCCTTCCCCATCAAAAATAATTATACCTCTGGTGATTGTAGCAACTGCAAAATCTCCCCCCGGAAGAACAATTCCGGAGTACGCCATATTTTCTTTAAGAAACTGATCAATTTCCCTGAATTTTTCCGGCTTTTGAAGTTTCTCTTCAGCGGTTGGTGAATACAAAAAAATACCTTTGTCCCGTACGGTTATCAGAAAATCTTCTCCTCTGAAAGGTATGGCGTAGGTCATTCTTTCATTGATAAATAATTCATTGCGGTCGATTAAAACAAGACTATCATTTTTGAGGCAGTAAAGCCCTTTCCCTTGCTGACACAAATATATCTCGTCACCTATTGAAGCCGAGACTGAAAAGTCTTTTTCTGCATTAATAACCTTTATCCGGTCATTTTCAAGGATGAATATCTCATTGTGTGTCCTGAATATTATTTTATCCCCCTGGGAATGAATCTGCCATACGGTTGATATGTCCCTTTTACCTCCCGGTATCCTGTCTATAAGAGAGTGATACACCAGGTTGCCTGAGCTATCCACGACGAAGACACCGAAATCATTTTCAAGGGCAGCATATATCTTCCCATCGGTACCCATAAGAATATCATGGATCCCCGGCAATTTATGCAACCTCCAGCTGACACCATCGTATTCCAGCAATCCTTCAATATTGCTGAAGTACAATATTCCCCGTTTATCCTGAATTACATTCCAGTTTTGTGTGGCTGCCTTAAATTCTTCAGGAGGGAAATTCCTGATAAAAAT
>JAPLDX010000037.1 GCA_026391215.1 Bacteroidia bacterium | reverse complement strand
TTTCTTTGTCACATCCTTAAAAACTACTTTAGGATTCTGAGCTGCCAGTTTAAAGAAAATAATTGTCAGAAATAATGAGATGGACATTCTTAACCGCAAAGGGCGCAAAGATTTTTCGCAAAGCACGCAAAGAGAAGAAATACAAGATTTTCTCTTTGCGATCTTTGCGCCTGCTTTGTGTGCTTTGCGGTTAATTCTTCCTATCATTTCCTTTAATAGCATTCAGATAGCTTTCTTTAGTTACTATTCTTGTGTTGTATTCCCGATTATATTTCTGTAATTCAGGGTCATCAGGATAGATGTCAGTTTCAGAAGGAGTATAGCTTTTTATGCCATGGAAAGGAAGGGGCATCACAGTGGTACCGTGAGCGGTATTGATATCACCATCCTTCACCCATCCAACGCTGCGGATAAGAAAATCTCTCTTCCATCCTTTTTCAAGGGGAGGCAGCTTTCCTGCATCGAACTCAACCGTGGCTTCATCGCCGGCATTAGAGATGATATATTTATTATCGGTTTCTGTGAGCAGCGGCAATACATCTCCATAGCGTGTATAATTGCCGGTAAGATCTCTCCACCCTGGCTCTTTATCGACTATTGAATAATCGAACCAGTGAGGTCCGTAACGGCCACCTTTCCTGTAGCTGCGTGAAAAGCCACGATAATGAAGATCTGCAGAGACAGGATCGAGGATAGTCGTGACAGTCTTATTTTCTGACAATCCTTCAGCAAAGAATATCTGATCCCAATAGATTTCCATATTTGTCCTGATCCTTACCCGGCGGTTCTGAGAAAGAAATTTACCGGAAAGGTTGGCAACTACAGTCTTGTACTTTCCCATAGGAAAGCCAATGTTATCAATAATTGTTTCCCATTCACCCTTCTTGTTAATGACCTGAATAACAGGAGAAACAACTTTCAAAGCATCTGACTGGGAAAGCGCATAATTGATGCTGGCATCTGTCGGGAAGATCCAACCATTCATGAAAAGGTACAGATCCCCAGTCTGACTAATCTCACCGGGATCCAGTACAAGGTCTTTCATTTCCGTAATTCCCTGGTATCTTTCAGGTAAATAGCCGTGCAGGTATTTATCATCTTTTTCAGCAATAAAAGGCAGAGCATCATTTCCTTCAGAATCGGTTGCAGAAACCGGGATAAGTTTTTCGCTTACCTGGTACAATTCAAGACCAGGGAATGGGGGAGGAGAGAATTGTTCAGCTGTGTAGATGTCTGTCGAAACCGGATGATCAACCGCAACCAGCTGCAATTTATCAAGGTATATTGTTTCCCAGAGCTCTGATGTCACCTGCATCGAGTATAATCCTTTCTTCGGCTTTAAAAGCTCTCCGGGTATTTTCAGATAATCGTCTGATGCATCAGCAAATGCATAGGCAGTGGCTCCTCCTCCGATACCCATCGGCATCCCGAGCCCGCTGCGCCAGAGTATGTCTTTTGCAAATGTGTACTCTTCTCCGTTCCAGGTATAGAGGAAAGGACATGAGCCTTTTAATATCTGGGCTTCAATGGCAGCCTGATCTGTCTCAGGGAAAAAGATATTTTGTGGTACCCCATTAGTCCAGGTGATCCTTATTACATCGGCCATGGGACGTTTCCCGATGCCAAAGTGCACATTAGGATCAGTGACTACCATAGTCTGATAAAGTTCACCTGCCCTGATCTCAACTTTTGCACCAATGCCAAAATGGTTATTCTTTGCACTTCCGGCTCTCAGTCCCACGAGCTTGATGCCTACAAAATGATTATTGTTACCGCCGTCGTTCCTGAGAAGTGATACTTTCCCGTTGAGCCCGGCAAGGGCAATATCAAGATCCCCGTCTTCATTGTAATCAAATACAGCTACTTGCCTGCCGGATTTCAATTCTTCAGGCAATAGTTTTGATACATCAGTAAAATTCCCTTTACCGTCATTATAATAAAGGAATAATCCTCTTCCTTCTTTTTCTGAAGATTCACCGGCAATAAAAAGATCGAGAAATCCATCGTTATTAAAATCAAGAAATGCCGCATCATAAGCTTTTATATTCTGGAGTACGCTGAATGCCTCCCTGGTATTTACCTCACGTATAAAAGTCCCTTTGCCGTCATTCCTGTATAATGCCTGGTTACCGGGGTTTAATGAAGTAATGAACAGGTCAAGAAATCCGTCATTATTATAATCCCCGGCTGTTACCGATGTTGAACCGCCTTCACTTTTCAATCCTGAATCTTCTGTGACATCCTTAAAAACACCCAGCCGTTGATTTGAATAGAATATGTTACCTGAATTTTCATTTACAACAACGAGATCAATGTCTTCATCTTCATCAAAATCTCCAAAGGCTGCATCACGGCTTATGACACCACTCTTTAATGTGCTCATCTTTTCGGACTGATCCCTGAACGTCCCGTCAGCATTATTCCGGAACTGCAGGTTTTTATCCGAGGTCATCTCGTACAGATCAAGGTCTCCGTCATGATCCAGATCAAAGAACAAAGCTTTGTTGCCTCCTTTTTTGGTTCCGATTCCTGCTTCATTAGTAACATCCTTAAATAGTCCGTTCCCGCTGTTCTGGTAGAGAATATCACCGTTTTCCTTCGTGACGTAGAGATCAAGGAAGCCGTCATTGTTATAATCGGCAAACAGTGCGGAGGATTCTTTCCCTGAATGCCTGATACCAGCAGTTTCCGATACTTCAGCAAACCTCCCCATTTCATTTTTGAAGAGATAGTGTTTATATTCTGAAGATACCGGATCAAAGCTTCCCGCATAAAGATCTATGTCTCCGTCGCCGTCATAATCGCCGGCAGTTACATGTGTAAAATATTTGTATTCAGCATTTTTCCCTTCTGCGAACGAAGGAATAATATTCAAACCTGCGGATACTGATGCATCTGTATATTTAAGCACATCCAGAAGGGATTCATCTTCGGTGCTCCGGGATGATAACTTCTGATCAAAAGTGATCAGGGGGAAACCTATAAGCGACCCGCCCGGACCTTTCAGATCCATCATTCCTGCCTGGTAAGGCGGTGTAACCTTAAGGTAATTATGGAAAATAGTAAAGTTTAAGAGTGCATTTCCCCTGTCTGATTTTCCAAGGAAATCGAACGTTTTATCATAGTAATCAATGGCTTCTTTCGGGAACTCAGGAAATTGTTTCTTAATTATTTCGATTTGCTCAGTTGCCTTATCAAGCTCTCCGCTCCTGATAAAGATATCAGTAAGGTTAAGCTTAGGGACTATGTTCCCCGGAGCTGAGGTTACAAGCCTGGTCAGGTAATCCTCACGCAGTTTCTGAGTTTCTTCTCCCTGAACAGCTGAATAGAGTTCGGTTATCTGGAACAGCACCTTGACATGGTCCGGAACAAATTCAAGAGCCTTCTTAAGCTCGGATATGGAGCGGTCCCGTTCATCATTCATCTGATAAACAGTTGCCAGTATCAACCTGGTATCTGCGTCAGCAGGATCAATTTCCAGTGCTTTTATAAGCTGTTTTTCAGCTTCAGGGTACCTGCCCATTCGTAAGTAAGTGAGTCCCAGGTTTGCATAACCAAGTTTCTCTTTTGGAGCCAGCCTGATGAACTTCAGGAATTCCTTTTCGGCTTCTTCAAGCTTAAACTCCTCCAGATATGCGAGTCCGAGTGTCCTGATGGAGATCAGGTCCTTTGATTTTTGTTCTCCTTTATCAGCCCTGCCCTTGCAGCCTGAAAGTAAAGAGATGCCCATCAGTGTAATTAAGAAAACAATCCTGATTTTCATTTTCATTCTTTTTCTCCCCGATATAAATATACTACTTATCTGCCATTACGGGAATCCCGTTTTTTACCTGGCTTAAGAAATATGTACCCAGCCTGTTGCCTTTGCTGTCAAAACTTACCGGACCTGTAACTCCCTCATAATGTATATCCTGCAATGATTTCTGTATCAGCTCTCTGTCGCTTTTCCCGGCACTCCTGATGGCTTCAATCAGGATATTCATAGCGTCAAATGCATAAGCTGCAACCATACCCGGATTTTTCCCGTACAATTCCTTGTATTTCTGGCAGAAGTCCCAGTATTTGGAACCGAACCAATTTGCTGAAGTAATAAGAAGGTCATTATCATAATTTTGCAATTGCTGGTCTGATAATTCATTCTCATTTAGAAGATAAACAGAACCAAAAACAGGCAGATCCATTTTGGACTGCCTTATCTGATTGAATATTTCCAAAGAAACTGTGGGTTTACAAAAGAGAATGATGCAACCGGCATTTGAATTCTTAACCTGATCGACCAGGCTATTTATATTATTATTGTAATCCTCATAAAGGAACTGTACGGGTTCAGCTTTCTTTTCAAGACTTGCTTGTTTCAGGAAGGTTTTCTGGGCCAGTTGTGAATCATACTCATTATCAGAGACAGTCACTATCTTATTGATTTTCTTAATGTTATAAATTTCTTCAATCAATGACTGAGCCTGCTGGATATCATTTGGAACACAATTAAAAAACCATGGGACAAAAGCTTGTGAAAGGGTAGGGTCGCCTGCCCATGCTGACATGAAAACAACCTGGGTTTTTGTCGCAGCCTGTTCGGCAAGATGAGCATTCCTCCCGTCATGTGAACCAAGAAGAACCCAGACCTTTTCTTCAAAGATCAGTTTTGCAGCTTGTTTGGATCCTGTTCCCCAGGGTCCCTCCATGGAAAGGGTAACGAGATGGAAAGGGATCCCGTTCAAGCCTCCTTTTATATTTGCATTGAGAACAGCAAGTTCTGCTCCATGTTGGGCTGCAATTGATTTATTATCAGGAATTAACAATCCGATTTTTACAGCCTGATACACCTCGTCATGAGGAATTGAAGCTCCGGTATTCGGAATAACTACTGACGAAAAAACAAGAATCAGGCAAAGCTGAAATGATGCTTTAAACAATTTCATGGACTGGTCCTTAAAAGCCTTCTTACAGGAGGTTATGGCAGTGAAATATCCCTGCCGACAGCAATTGCAATTTTCTTAAGATCGGCCATCATCTGCATAAATTCTTCAGGATAAAGTGATTGCTGCCCGTCACATAATGCTTCCTCAGGTCTGGGATGCACTTCCATTATCAGACCGTCAGCTCCTGCAGCAATTGCAGCTTTAGCCATTGGGGGCACCATATACCTGAGTCCCGTGCCATGACTGGGATCTACGATCACAGGGAGATGAGTAAGCCTCTTTAACATCGGGACAGCACCCAGGTCGAGTGTATTTCTTGTAGAAGTCTCAAAAGTGCGGATACCCCTTTCACAGAGTATCACCTGTGTATTGCCCTGGTTAAGTATATATTCTGCAGCCAGCAGAAACTCTTCGATAGTTGCCATCATGCCACGTTTAAGCAACACCGGCTTGCGCGACATCCCTGCCTCTTTTAAAAGAGGGTAGTTATGCATATTCCTTGAACCGATCTGAAGCATATCGGCATATTCAGAAACCATTTCAATCTGTCGTGTATCCATAACTTCCGTTACAACAGGCAATCCTGTTTCCCTGCTTATTTCCCGCAGCATTTTCAGACCTTCCTCACCAAGGCCCTGAAAAGAATACGGCGATGATCTTGGTTTAAAGGCGCCTCCTCTTAAAATCCTGGCCCCTCCCTTCTTTACCGTCCTGGCTATTTCAAACAACTGTTCGCTACTCTCAACGGCACATGGTCCGGAAATAACAACAACCTCTTTACCTCCAACCTCAACTCCGTTAATACTGACAATAGTTCCATCAGGTCTTGATTCGCGGCTGACCCTGACAGGAACTGTAAAACCAGTATTAGTTGGATTATTACAAGGATTTGTCTCCATTACTTATTTACTTTTAATATTAATATCCTGTTTCAGCTTTTTTGTATATGTATTGATTCTTTTCCAGCTGGGGAGCTGGTGAAAATTTGAATTTACCATTACTGACTTCAGCCATGAAAATAGGCCTGATATTATTCCAGGTTGCATCAAAGATCATAGGTCCCGTAACGCCCTGGTATCCCTGGAAAGTTTTCAGATTTAAAAGGATATCGCGTATCAATACACGATTCAGTCCGGCTTTTTGAATTGCTGCAATTATCATGTTCATCCCGTCGTACGCATGTGCGGCAAATACATCAGGTTCCTGATCAAACCTTTTTATATAATTCGATTTAAATGCTTTCAGTTTAGGGTCATCAGCATCGGGATTATACTGACATGTAGTTGTAATACCATCCGCATTTTTACCCGCAATTTTGAGAAACTCTGAATTAACCATTCTGTCAGAACCATATACCGGTTGATTCATTCCCGCTTCACGTATCTGATTAAGTATCAACCCTGATTCTTTGGCGTTTCCCCAGATAAGGATAGCATCAGGGTTGGTCTTCTTTATACGCTCGAGCTGTGTTTTAAAATCCGTTTCACCATCAGTGAAACGTTCTTCGATGACGATTGGGTAACCTATTCTGGTAGATGTACGGTTGAAATGTAAGGTACCCACCCTTCCATAACGGTTATTAGCTCTCATAACCGCAACACGGGAATGCTTATCTTTTACGAATATCCGGTCAACCAGGGCATAACAGCTTTGCCGGTCATCAGGGATGTCACGAATAACCCATGGTATAGCAGTCTCAGTAAATGTCGGATCCGGATCACCGGTATTGACATTAAGAATTTCCAGCTTTAATGTAGCTCTTATTGCAACATGGGAAACTACATCATCAATGGAGCCCAGGAAAGCCCAGACTTTCTCATCATCCATTTTGACAACTTCATTTGCAGCGGCTCCCCACAATCCTACATCATTGTGTATCATAAGTTTATACGGAATACCTTTATATCCTCCCTTATTATTAGCCTCTTCTATAGCCAGCTCAGATCCCTGCAACATCTGTTTACCAAGGGATGAAAGAATTGATCCTTCCAGCGGGCCCAGGAAACCAATCCTTACTTCTTTCAGATCAGGAGGAGGGAGCTTCTCACGACCGGCTCCATAGAATTGAACCGCAATGACCGGACCAGGTCCAGGTTAGCGGTGCTGCACACTCCGGTCACCTCCGCCCCGAAGTGCTTGGCCAGCTGCACGGCGTAGGTCCCAATGCTTCCCGATGCGCCATAGACCAGGACCCTCTGCCCCCTCACCACGTTACCTTTCCTTAGAAAATGCAAAGCCGTCAGTCCGCCCATGGGTATGGCGGCGGCCTCCTCGAAGCTCAAGTTGACCGGTTTCCGGACAATGACCCCATCCTCGGGCACACATCTAAATTC
>JAPLDX010000097.1 GCA_026391215.1 Bacteroidia bacterium | reverse complement strand
AGTCCTGCCAGGTGTTTTGTAGCATTTAAGACAAGGCTCGAAGAAGCATGCATCAGCGCTGAGTTTTTGCCTGTAATAATTGTTCCGTCGGGCAGTTCAATGGCGGCGCCGCAAAAGATCCCGGCGTTTCCTTTTCCGCTGATCTCTGCGTCTTTAGCAGCTTCTCTTGCAGGCAGCACCACTTTCCGGTCTTCAGCCTTTGCTCCTGTTTTTTTCATTATTGCAATAATCCGGTCAAGGGTCTCTTTATCAGATAAACCCATTGCATATTCGACGGAATATCTGAAGTATCTCCTTATGATCTCCTGGTAAGATGCTTCTGTAATCAATTCATCGTCCACAATGCCTGCACTGGCACGGTTCACACCCATATCTGTAGGAGACTGGTACATCGATTCATCGCCTGTAATTTTCTCAATGATCCTCTTAAGCAGGTGAAACGCCTCTATATCACGGTTGTAATTTGCAGTTTTTATATTGTAGGCTTTCAGGTGATGTTCATCAACCAGCACCATGTCATCAAGGTCAACAGTAGCAGCTTCGTAGGCAACATTTACCATATGATCGACAGGAAGGTCCCAGATAGGGAATGTCTCGAATTTTGCGTATCCTGCCTTTACTCCCTTCTTATATTCATGGTAAAGGTTGCACAGGCAGGTGGCAAGCTTGCCGCTGCCTGGTCCCGGTCCAGTGACTATCACGATAGGATTTGTTGTCTTGATATATTCGTTTGCTCCGTATCCCTGGTCGCTTACAATGAGGTCAACATCAGTGGGATATCCCTTTGTGGGATAATGAAGGTATACCTTGATGCCTCTCATCTCGAGCTTGTTCTTAAATGCTTTTGCAGGCGGTTGATTCTGGTAACGTGTGATAACAACAGCGGTGATATCTATTCCCCATTCTCTGAAATCATCGATGGTCTTCAATGCATCAACATCGTAGGTGATCCCGAAATCAGCCCTGACTTTATTTCTTTCAATAGCCCCTGCATGTATGCACAGGATCACGTCTATCTTATCTTTCAGCTTTTGTAAAAGCCGCATTTTGACGTTGGGATCGAATCCTGGCAGAACCCTGGAAGCATGATAATCATACAGGATCTTGCCTCCGAATTCCAGGTAGAGCTTATGGTTAAAACGGTTTACTCTTTCAAGGATAGACGCTGTCTGCTC
Source organism: Bacteroidia bacterium (assembly GCA_026391215.1). Taxonomy (GTDB): domain Bacteria; phylum Bacteroidota; class Bacteroidia; order Bacteroidales; family VadinHA17; genus LD21. The sequence continues at coordinate 32,527 of JAPLDX010000097.1, read as the reverse complement.
CCTAAGGTATTTCTCGTTATCAAATCCTATGTGCTTTGCGATTGTCATTCTGCTCTACTGGAATATCGTTCTCAGAATAAAAATAAACTATCAATATTAGTAAATTTTTTATTCTTTAACCACAAGAGCACAAAGCCTCAGATCTCAGATATGAAAGAAGCTATCGAGCCGGTTTCCCTTTTTAAGCCTGTAGTGATAGAATAAGAATATCAGAGCAACAGGAAGAATTGAAATCGCTACAATAAGCGACCATCTCAGATCCACGAGACCGTTGATGTACTTATCAAGTGCCATTTCCGTAATAATGCAAAATCCTGATAATATGATCAATGATGCAGCAATGATGTTCAGCCCTTTAAAATGGGCAGCTTTGTAAAGAGTAATGATAGCGCCTATAACAATAAATGCAGCAACTGTGATCGGAAAACCGACAGGGAAAAACCAAACCATTGGGCCGGTAATAATGTCAATAAAATACAGGGCTGTCAGAATTGTAAGCATCAGGACGGGAACTATAATGAAAGGTCTTCTGTGCGCGAACAGGAAAAGCGTGACAATTATCCATACTGCCGCTATTGACACATCGGATATAAGCGACCATTTCAGGCTTTTATTTATCGTCAGGTCAACAATAGTACAGACGGCAATTCCTGAAAAAGCAATTATTCCGCTTAACTCCCAGAGATGCTTCCTGTTTTCTTTTTTGTGAAGCTGAATGATATCGGAAGGATAATTCCCGGGAATATGTTCCTGTTCAACATTCCCCTGGTCCCTGCCGCAAAGGGGACATACTTTTAATCCATCATCCAGTTCAATTCCACAATTAACACATATTGCCATGGTCTGTGCTTTTAATCGTTATTTAAAATTTTAACATGAATACCGGCATCCGAAAGATACTTTAAAATATGCTGTTCAAGCTCATGTGATTCCGTGATATTGCAAAAGCAGATCCTCAGCTTGTTTTTATAAGAAACCAGAGCTGCACTTACCTTCACATTTGGATTGGGCGGAGGTGGAATGAGATCGAAAGAATCAACCATTTCCTCCATTTCTCCCGGAAGAGTCACCAGTCCGAGATTAGTAAGGATACCTGTCCAGCGCTTTGATGCAAGCCCCCTGTAAACAGAAGCGATGACCATTTTTTTAATGAAAAGGGGCATTATCCTGATGATCAGTAGCTTTTCAGAGCTGACATTCGATGACAGAAATCTTGATATCTGCTTGATATCAGCACTCAGCTGCAGCTGGTGATGAACTGAATTGAGTATCTCTTCAAATGTATAGGTTCCGAGCCTCACATCAATTTCCGGCAGAACAAAAAGAGAAAAATTACGCATTGTCCTGCTGGGAAATAATTTTCTCATGTTAACCGGCACTTCAATCCTCAGGACTTTCCGTTTTTCTCTTTTGCTTTTTTCTTTACCTGAAACGAAGACCTTCTGAAGTGAAAAAAAATAGATAGACACAAAATACTCGGTAATAGACACCTTATTCTTACGGGATGCTTCAAGGATCTCATTGACATTGACTTCAGCACGAAGCACCCTCAACATTGGCCTCTGGTTAAGCTTGTAAGGAAGATGCCAGGCTTTGACAAGCTTAGCCGGTGGAGGCAGCTTCTGAAAGAACTTGTTGTATCCGTCTTCATACTCCTCGTCGGAAACTGGTATTCCGGGAAGGAGTATTTCTCCCGGTGAGTTTATATTCTTGCCAATAAGAGTCAGGTAAGTGTAAAGGAAGCTTTTCAGATACTCAATCGCTCCTCCGCCGTCGGTCAGAATATGAATAAACTCAACCGAGATCTTTTTGCCCTTGAGTATTATCCTGTACAGGGGTTCGCTTTTTCTCGTTACGGCAAATGCGGTACAGGGGATCTCTTCTTCAGCCTGGATACGCGGCTGCTGATCATTAAACTCAAGGAAATGCCAGAATATCCCGCTTCCCAGGGAGACGTTGAAATACGGGAACCGCTTTGAAGTTATTGCCACAGTTTCTTTGATGGCAGAGTATCTCACAGGTTCCTTCAGCGTTGCAGTTATCCTGAACACTGAAGTCAGATCATCTGACATTATTGCCGGAAACAGCTTTGCGGCATTATCGAGCTTCAGCCAGCCCCTTTCCTGAAAAGATTTAGTATTGATATCCTTACCACCCATTTATATTACGCAAAGATATATCGTTTATCATAATAGCCTGATAAGCTGATGGAATGATTTGCTGAATGGCTACCTGGAATGTTTTTTAAAAAAGGACCAGATTACTTCGTTGGCATCAATATCTCTGCTGGTTTTTCCTACGATCCATGCAGGCATATACTGAACACCACCCGGCCAGGTATGTCCTCCTCCATCGACTGAATAAAGAATTACTTCAGTTCCGTCACTATTGTTAATGTACTCCTTCCTTGTCACTCTTGTACCATCTTTGGGATCCGTATCAGGCTCTTCAGTCACAACCGGTAAAGGGGAACACTGGTTCCTGCTTACCCAGAATCCTATAGATTCATCCACAGATAAAACTTTCCCCAGGTTTAGCTTGCGGATACTGCTATAAATATTTCCCCCCTCATATGGAACAAGGGGATCATTTACATTATTAATGGCCAATACTGAAACAGGCCTGGCAGCATAGCATTCCCGGGAAAGCATAACAGGAATATTTCCGTCTACAGGAGCAATTGCGGCAATTTTATTGGATATTTCGCATGCCAGCCGGTATGACATTATGGCTCCGTTTGAAATACCTGTGACATAGACACGTTTTGGATCTATATTATAATCCTTTATCATAGAGTCTATTAATGCAGAAAGGAAGCCGACATCATCAATGTTCTCCCTGTGTGCGCGGTCGTTTGCCTCTTCATCCATCCTGCCATCATTCCAGTTCAGCTCTATACCATCAGGATAGACCACAATGAATTCATCCTTTTCAGCCAGCCTGTTAAAACCTTTGCGTGTAACGAGGATCATGCTTTCTCCATTTCCTCCCCTTCCATGTAAAGCAATAACCAGTGGCAGCTGTACAGATTCATTATATGATGACGGAATATATATATGAAAAGTCCGCTCCAGATCATTGTGTATAAATGATGCTTTCTTATCTACACCACCAAATGCAGGAAAAGATATCAGATTAATTCCGGCCAGCAATTTCATAAATGCAGACAATCCAGCTTTTAAAAGTGATCCGGAATTATGCTTTAGCATATTAAATGAATAGACTCTCAAAGATAGGCTTAATTATCCACTTATCCCTGATAAATAAGTCCAGTCAGTATTCTGCTTTTATATTATCTTGCACCGACAAATTAAGAATCACCCCGGCATGTTCCATACCATTCTCATCCTGTCATACACTATCCCAAACATTTATCTGTTTGTGCGTATATGGCAGTTGTTCATAAGGAAAGAGCATAGAATTTATTATGTACTTATATACCTGCTGTTATTCCTCGTTTATCCGGTCAGCAATCTCTTACGCGAAGGAGGTACACCTCTGACTATAATAGCGAATTACCTGCTACCGTTCTTTTTGTATGCCTTTCTTTTTGTACTCCTTCTTGATCTCCTCCTGTTATTAAACATGTTGTTCAGGGTAATACCCCGCAAAAAGTTAAAAAGCAAATCGTTCAGGAGTATCGGATTACCGGCAATTATCCTTTGTTCGATGGTCGTAGTAGTTGCAGGTATAATTAACTTCAACACGATCAGACTGACGGAATACAAGGTCACTATCCCGGCGGGATCGTCAGACATCAGTCACCTGAAGATTGCCTTTGCTTCGGATTTTCATCTGGAAGGAAACACTCCTGTCCCGTTTGTAGAAAGGTTTGTAAAAGAGATCGAAACCATAAATCCAGATCTGATGCTTTTGGGAGGTGATATTGTTGAAGGTGACAGGGAGGATGAAAGAATGGAACATTTTGAAAAGCTTCTCAGCAGTATCACTACCAGGTACGGTGTTTTTGGAGTTCCTGGCAATCATGAGCATTATGCCCGGCAGGACAAAGGGAGTTTTTTCATCAAGGCCGGGATTGACATATTAAGCGATAGTGTGGTTTTTATCGATGGTTCTTTCATCCTGGCCGGCAGAAACGACAGTCATACAACGACGAGAAAAAGTGTTGAAGAGATCATGAGAACAATTCCTGATTCCCTGCCGGTGATACTTGTGGATCATCGTCCCACTGAAATTGAACAGCTCAGCAGAACTTCAGCCGACATTGTCTTATCGGGACACACTCATAACGGACAATTATTCCCTATAAATTTCATCACCCGGAGTGTCTACGAACTGAGTTATGGGCATATGAAAAAAGGTGATACGCATTTCTTTGTCTCAAGCGGCATCCGGTTGTGGGGGTTTCCTGTGCGCACCACAGGTAAATCGGAGATCATGGTAATAAATGTTGATCTTGTAAAGAACTGATACAGATACAGTTTAGTAGCCCTCACTAAATTTTTTTATCTTACTATCTGTTACAGAGGCTACCTCACCAAACAGGGCGATGAATTTCTATTCATCATTCCCCATTGCATTCCATCTTTTATTTTTAACCGGCTGGTAACTTTTATTTTGCTGCAAACGGCAAACTGATAAAATTTGTACTGAGGAAAATAAAAACAATGACAAAATTTATTATTACAGCAATTCTGTTGTTTTTGCAGGTCAGCAGTTTACTCTGTCAAACAACTATAAAAGGAAGCATAAAGGCTGATAAAAACCAGCCTGTTATCGGAGCAAATATTTATTTCAAAGGAACAATCGAAGGAACAAATTCTGACGAACAGGGCAATTTTATATTATCGACTGACCTTACCGGAGATAAGATACTTGTAGCAAGTTGCATCGGATATAAAACGCACGAAGAATCTGTTAAACTTCAGAATGACACTATTGAACTTTTAATTAGTATTCCTGAAAATGATGTTGAGCTGAAAGAAGTTGTCGTTTATGCCGGCACATTTGAAGCCGGGGACAAAAAGAAATCGGTGGTGCTGAACAGGCTTGATATGGCTACTAATCCTATAGGTTTCGGTGATGCGTTAAGCGTACTAAGAACATTGCCGGGGACAAGCAATGCCGCTGATGAAGGAGGTATGTTCGTTCGTGGAGGTGAACAGAATGAAACAAAAACGTTTATTGACGGATTGATGGTTGAAAGTCCTTATACTGCAAAAATGCCAAGCGTACCGGTTCGCGGGAGATTCTCTCCCATGTTGTTCCGGGGAACAGTTTTCAGTACAGGTGGCTATTCTGCCGAATATGGACAGGCATTGTCATCAGTATTGATCCTGAATTCTATAGACACCCCGGAAAAGGATGAAGCAGGTCTTTCTCTGTTTCTTTCAGGTGTCAACGGTAATTTAACCAAAAAATGGGAAAAATCTTCCCTGTCTGCTTCAACACAATATGTCAATATGTCTCCCTTTTACGGCATTATAAAATCAAATATCAAATGGAATCATGAACCTGAAAATTTTGGTCAGATGATAGCTTATCGACAGAAAGTCGGGGAAAGAGGCCTGATAAAAATCCTGGCAAATTATTCAATTGATAACAGCAGCATGTATTATCCCGATCTCGATACACATTCGAATGATCTTATTTCTCTTATAAACAGTGATATGTTTATTGTATCGTCTTACAGGGGTGCTATCGGAAAAGATTGGATAATGAATACTGGTGCTTCGTATAATTTTGATAATGAAAAAATTAAAATGAACGAAGATAATATTGAAACCAGGAAGCAATCATATGAGTTCAAACTAGCTTTTACAAAACCTGTTAATGAAAAAATAAATTTAAAGTTCGGAGGGAATGTCTTAAATAAAGATTATTCGAGAAATTATCTGCCTTTTTCAGGCAATTCATATAAATGGAAATACAACAGCCCTGTAATTGCAGCTTTTATAGAATCGGAAATCAGATTATTCAAAAGAATCTCAACCCGGATAGGAGGAAGAGCCGAATCAGTTCCAATGTCAAATGAGCTGTATATTTCACCCAGGTTCTCTTTAGCATATAAAACTTCAGTAAACAGTCAGATGTCTCTGGGATACGGAAGTTTCTCCGAACAACCTTTGAACGAATATCTTGCTTATAACAATAAACTAAAAACAGAACAGGCTGACCATTTCATTATTAATTATCAGCTGATGAAAGAAAGCAGAATATTCAGGATTGAAGCTTACTATAAAAACTATGACCGGCTGATAAAATATGATTCTCTTTATGCCATTGCTCCTGAGGCATACAATAATAATGGATCAGGATATGCAAAAGGTATTGATTTATTCTACAGGGACTCAAAATCAATAAAAAATGGAGATTTCTGGATATCATATTCATTGATTGACAGCAAGCGGAATTATAAGGATTATAGTTTTGCACATCCTCCATTTTTCCTTTCAACACACAACCTGTCATTAGTATATAAACATTATATATCGAAAACTGATTCGTACATCAGCGCAGGTTACGAATTCGCAAGCGGAAGGCCATATATCAATCCGAATATCAGTTATACTGAAATGCAAAGAACAAAATCATATAATAACCTAAGCCTGAGCATCTTCCATTTTACTGAAATCTTTGGAAAGTTTACTATGATATATGCCCAGGTCACGAATATCCTTGGCAGTGAAAATGTTTTTGGTTACAGGTACGGGAATCATCCGAATGAATCTGGTATATATGAATCAGAGCCTGTGATACCAGTGTCACGGAGGTTTTATCTGATCGGACTGTTTGTTTCATTTACTGGTAAGCCTGAAATATAAAGAATGGCGCAACGGTACAACGGCACAACGGCGCAACGGTAAAATAATGGCACTTTACCTTTCACTCAAATTAAAAATGAAACAAAATGAATAAAATATGAAAAGAGTACTACTTATTGTATTTGTATTATTAATCGCCCGCAAAACTGACGGCAGCGATACCTTGTATTATTCCACGCTAAGGAAAAGCATTGATCTCGCTTATAAGGATTATAAGCTGGAGAACTACCGGCAATTAGCCAATTGCAGTGAAAGGATCTTACTGGTATACAAAAATGAATGGTTACCATATTATTACGAGGCCTATGCTTATATTAATATGGGTTTTATTGAAACCAATGAAGGCGCCAGGGAAATGTACTGTGACAAGGCTCAGAATCTCATTGATGAAGCTTTTAAGATTAAACCTGATGAATCGGAAATTTATGTGCTACAAAGCATGTTGTATTATGCACGTATGTCGATCAGCCCTATGATAAATGGACCATTGTATCTTCCAAAAGCTTCAGGTGCTCTTGATGATGCCGAAAAGCTTGATCCCGGAAATCCCAGGATATATTATTTAAGAGGTAAATCGACAATGAACACACCAGTATTTTTTGGCGGGGGAAAAGAGGCTGCTATTCCTTTATTCGATAAAGCAATAAATGTATATAAGGATTTTAAACCAAAGAGCATTATCCATCCATTCTGGGGCGAAGAAGATGCTTTGAGACTATACAATGAGTGCAAAGCTGGTGGAACCTGAATTTGACAGCAATGAAAGAAATACATACAAATCATTGAATTACTTTGTAACTTTCCTGATATAAAACTAAACTATGCTTTCTGACATTTACAAAAAAACTGATTTTAAACTTTTCCGGTTCTCTGTCTGGCACCTGTTAATTCCGATCATTATAGGAGTAATTATTACACTTATAGCTTACCCGCAGGGATTTTTATCTGTTAAGTTCATATTTTTTGTTATGATCTATTCTCTGGCTCTTGGTGTACCCTCAATGAAGAGTTTTGAATATATCGAATGGAAGCTTGAACAGCATATCTCCTGGCTGAAGAAACCAAATCTGAGATTTATTCTAACCGTTTTACTTGAAATAATAATTGGCATTCTTATTCTAACCGCAGTCAATTTCTTGATCTTTATTGTGATACAAAGACAGCAAATTGACATCTTATACAGTAAGACATTTGAAGGACTAAAATATCTGATCATTTTTACGATTATAGGTGTTATCCTGATCAATTTTTCTCATTTCTTTAAAAGCTGGAAGCAGGCGGCTGTAAATGAAGAAAAGCTGAAAAGAGAAAAACTGGCAATCGAATACGAAGCTCTGAAGAACCAGGTTAATCCACATTTTCTTTTCAATAGTTTAACTGCCTTATCTTCATTGGTTTATAAAGACCAGGAGAAAGCGGTGACATTTATCCGGGAATTCTCAAATGTTTTCAGATATGTGCTGGAGTGCCGCGAAAAAGAAGTAGTTGATTTTGTTACTGAGAAAAAACTGCTGGAATCTATCTCGTATTTGTACCATATAAGATATGAAGATTCGCTTCAGATAAACATAAATTTACCTGATGCAGAAGATAAATTCATTATTCCGATGGCATTGCAGATGCTTCTTGAAAATGCAATCAAACACAATGCAATAGCGGCGGACAGACCATTAATAGTTAAGATCCATGAAGAAGAAGATTATGTTATTGTCAGAAACAATCTGCAACCCAGGAAGACTGAAATTGTATCCAGTAAAATAGGGCTGGAAAATATTAAGTCGAGATATAAATATCTGTCAGATAAAGATGTTCTGGTTGAGATTTCAAATGAAGAGTTCGTAGTTAAAATTCCTGTTTTAAGTATAAAAGATGTATAAGGCAATAATTATTGAAGATGAAAAGCCTGCAGCAGCACATCTTCAAAGATTAATTAACCAGGTCGATATCAAAATTGACATTCTCGGAATTATTTCTTCAATCGATGAAGCCCTGTCCTGGTTTAAAAATAATCCAGTGCCGGATTTGATATTTCTTGACATTCAGTTATCGGATGGTTTGAGCTTTGAGATATTCAATCATGTAAATATTACATGTCCTGTAATATTTACGACAGCTTACGAGGAATATGCAATAAAAGCTTTTAAAGTTAACAGTATTGATTATTTATTGAAACCTATAGGCATTGACGACCTTAAATATGCAATAGACCAGTTCAGATCAATCAGTTACAATATAACAGATAGTTATAACCTGACTTTAAGAAATAAAGTTGACCAGGTAATGAAGATGCTGACCAATAACTATAAATCACGTTTTATAGTAAATGTGGGTATGCATATTAAGTCGGTTGAGGTCGAAAAAATAAATTTATTCTATAGTCTCGAAAAGGCTACCTTAATTCTCGACAATACAGGTAAGACATACGATATTAATTATTCGCTTGAGCATATTGAAAAGCTTATCGATCCAAAACAATATTTCAGGATAAGCAGAAAGTATATTGTAAATATTAATGCAATAGCTGACATAATATCATATTCAGCCAGCAGGTTAAAACTGAAGATTGTCAATTCAAAAGATGACGATATACTGGTAAGCCGCAGCAAGCTGACAGAATTCAGAAGATGGCTTGAGAGATAGTTTTAGTTATGCTATTCTGCAGTCTTAACGCCTCTCCTTTTCTCACCCTCCCTTGACCTCCGAAGCTTTAGCGGAGGAGGTTCTCCCCTTCCTTCTTTATCCCTTCAAGCCAGAACAACCCGTCAAGAATCAGTTTATTTTGTGTTTTATTATTAAAGGTGAATGACAATTCCTTATTTGTATTATTCTCATAGTCAATATCATTATGACCCATGTTGATGTAAAGCATTTTATAGTTTATGTTGGTCCATACAACTGGATAATAACCGCTATGCCAGATTTCATATTGTTTTGGACCTGTTCCCAGCGGGAAGCTTGCCGGGTCGATTGACAGAAGTACTTCTATATCCGGATTTGTCCTTAGATCATTTTTCCATTTGTACCATTCATTGGGAGATGCAACGAATGTTCCGGGGAGACGGCGCGTGGCCGGATGTTTGCTGTTTTCCACTTTTAATACTGCTGACGTCGGGCGCCAGGTATTCCCATCATATTCCCCGCAACCCAGGAATTTTTCATGGTACCAGCCCCAGTCCTGCGGAAATGCTGAAGGTGTGAGTGCAAAAGCTGAGAAATGGAATCCCATCCATTTCCCTCCATTTTCCATATACTCCCTGAAGGCTTCTCTTTGCGGAGTCGAATCCGGACGTGAATCGAGAAAGATAACTGCCTGGTATCCTGAAAGGAATCCAGGATTCAGCTTATTCCAGTCCCTGGTTGAATCATAAATAAAATTATACTTCTGGGCCATATCTGAAAACCACCGGTTAGCTTCATGGACAAAGCTGATATGAGCGTGATCGCTTTTAGCGCTGAAGAAAGCAATAACCCTGAATGCCGGTTTATTATAATTTTTCAGCAAAGCAGTGACAAGTACGATGCAGACCAGGCAGACTATAAAAGCAAGGAATCTGTTTCTTAAGGATTTGTTCATCATTTGAAACCCGGATTTAATTTATACAAAGATAATAGTCTGGCAATTTTATAATCATGCAATCATGCAATCGTGCAAATGTTCAGTTTTTCGTAACTTAGTATAAATTTCACGAAATATGAAAAAACTAAAATTGTCAATGCTGGTAATTTTTTTTGCAATTGCCAGCCTGGTTAATGCGCAAAGCAGCAATCCTTCCCTTCAGGGACAGGAGCCGAAATGCGCCTGTGCTCAGCCCGAGTTTATCTTCAGCCTTGGCGGTAAGCTGCAGCTTGATTATAAAGAGCTCAAGGTCTGCACTATGCCGGACGGATCATTGCTTCTCGAGGACGCCAGAACAGATAAATACTATATATTAAGTGCAGGTGTTACCAGCGGTCCTTTCGAGGAAGGAGATCCAAAACTGATGGGTTTTGAGAGTTGCTATATGGATGATACAAATCCGGATGAACAGCTTTTAAGATACAAAGGAATTCTGAGTTATTCAGGCGGAAAGTACCTGATAACATTTAAAGGGAAGAATTACGGCCCTTATCCCGAGATATATGATTTTATTGTCACCCTTTCGAAGGAAAAATTTGTCCTCCTGGCAGCAGAGCAGGAAGGGGATATACCAAATCTTGTGACAAATATTCCAAACGTCACGTTTGATATAGTCAGAACTCTGAATGTGTGGATGAACGGGACCATTAAGTATGATGACATCGTGGTTGTGGGAAATACAAAGATCATGGACCTCCAGGGAAAAACCATTTTTGCTGCTGACTCGGTGATCATGTTCAGCGAAAGGTTTTTCATGAACCAGGCAAATACGCGGTATGCCTGGTATGATTACGGCTCCCTGAATTTCAATGACGGGAAATCCCTGCCTGATTGTTTTAATCCTCATTTTGTAAAGACCAGCGGTATAGTTTACCTGGCATATATGTATTATTCACCCATGAAGAATGCTATAATGCAATGTAAGGTTCCTTTTTAGTAAAATCATTCAATAATTATCACAATTAATAAAACTATCATGAACCGGAATCTTATCATACAAAGAGTGGCACTTCTGTTTGTCATTTTAATGGCTCATGCCGGATGTGTGCAAAAAACTGAATATTCTGAAGCTGTTAAACAAAATATCAGTAAGGTCGAAAATAATCTTGCCGGCTGGGTCCGCACGCAGGATAATGAAAGCTATAACCTTGAAGAGAGGATGAAGTTTTACAATATAAACGGACTCAGCATTGCTATTGTGAATGATTATAAAATAGAATGGGGTAAAGGATATGGCCTGGCAGACGTTTCAGAAAAAAGACCTGTAACCGAAAGTACGTTGTTCCAGGCGGCATCTATAAGCAAATCACTGAACGGAGTTGGAGTTCTTAAATTAGTGCAGGACAAGAAGATCGATCTGAACACGGATATCAACAATTACCTGGTTACATGGAAATTTCCCTATGATGAGAAATCAAACAAAAAGCTGATAACTGTTGCTGCGTTATTAAGCCATACTGCAGGATTAACAATACATGGCTTCCCGGGTTATGCAATTGGTGATTCTCTTCCAACATTGCCGCAAATCCTTGACGGAGAAAAGCCAGCCAATACCGAGGCAGTAAGATCGCTGGGAGAACCCGGTACTGACGTAATATATTCCGGTGGTGGAGTCACAGTTTCACAGATGATCGTAATGGATGTCACACATCAGCCCTATGATGTGTATATGCAAAAAAATGTTCTTGATCCGCTCAGTATGAGTGGCAGTTTCTTTACTCAACCACCTGCAAAAGGAAAAAATAAATTACTCTCTACAGGCTATAGAATTGACGGCAAAGAAGTTCCTGGCAAATATCACGTATACCCTGAGCAGGCAGCTGCCGGACTATGGACAAATCCTGTCGATCTTTGCAAGTACATTATTGAAACCCAGCTATCATATAAAGGTGAATCGTCAAAGGTACTCACACCTGAGATGACAAGGATAAGGCTGACTACTATACTTCAGGATGCGGCTCTTGGTGTTTTTGTATCCACAAAAGGGGACTCAAAATATTTTTCGCATAATGGCGGGAATGAAGGATTTTCATGTCAGTATATCGGCAGCCTGGATAGAGGCCAAGGAGTAGTTATTATGACTAATTCCGACAACAGCTCTATTCTTGAAGAGATAGTGAACAGTGTTGCGACAGTGTATGGATGGAAAGACTATTATCAGCCTGTATTAAAAAATGTAATTGAGGTCGAGGAATCTCTCCTTGAAAAATATGTCGGAAAATATGAGGTTGAAGGGATCGTCATAAATATGAAAAAGAGCGGCAAAGATCTGTTGTTTAATGCATATGGAGATCTGTTCTGGAAAGTCAATTTTACTTCTGAGGTCGAATTCTTTATTAAAGAGTACAGGGGAGATTTCCGGTTTCTTAATGAAGCTGATGGCAGTGTCACTGGATTCAGCGCCGATGGTTTTACGGTGAAGAAAACTGAATAGTATTACGGATTGCGGTAACCGGAAACAAGCAACCACCTTGCGGAATTGTGTCACTTCGGAATTCCTCGGTTCTTTTGGACAAACAAACCTTTTCACCTTTCTGTTGAATGAAGTAACAATCTTAAGATGTTATATCTTTACAGGAACGGAATTCTCTTTTAGAAAATCACTTTATATATGAATATACCTCATATTGCCATTATATCATCCAGTATCAGGACAGGAAGGAACAGTCACCGGGTGGCATTGTTTTTTAAAAAGTACCTGGAAGAAAATAAGCTTGCAACAGTTGAAATGCTGGATCTGAATGAATACCGGTTCCCGTTGTTTGAAGAAAGGCTGCGTTTACAGAAAAATCCGACGGAAGCAGCGGCTGATTTTGCCGAGAAGATCAATAATGCAGACGGTATTATAATTGTTTCACCCGAATATAATGGCGGTTATCCTGCCAGCCTGAAAAATGTGATCGACCTGCTATCTAAAGAATGGTATCATAAACCTGTTGCAATTTCAACTGTGTCTGAAGGAAGCTTTGGCGGCACACAGGTAATAACATCCCTTCAGTTTACGCTGTGGAAAATGAGTGCATGGACAGTACCTGCAATGTTCCCTGTCCCTGAGGTAACAAAGATATTTGATGAGAAAGGAAACCCTGACACCAGTCGTCTCGATGAAAAACGGGTTTCAAATTTCATTAATGAACTATTCTGGTGCATTGAAGCAAAATCCCGGATGAAAAAACCAGAATAAATTCTCAGAAAAGTTCTTACTGCTTTACCAGTTCCACCCGGCGGTTAAGAGCCTTTCCTTCTTCAGTATCATTAGTGGCCACAGGTGCAGTCGGTCCGTCGCCGCAGGCTTTGAGGCTTGCAGCATTTACTGAATGCTGAGAAACAAGGGCATTAACCACCGATGCAGCCCTGTCTATTGAAAGCTTCATATTTGCATCAAATGACCCGGTATTATCAGTATGCCCGACCACATACAGCTTAAGTGAGGGATCAGCTTTAAGTAATTTTGCAATCTCCACCAAGGTGGGCTCAGATTCCGGTTTCAATGTTGCTTTTCCTGTATCAAAATAGATCCCATAAACAGCAACTTTCCCGGTTTCTTTAATACTTGACGCCATGCTTGCGGCATCAGCAACCACGTCCTGGTCCATCGCCTCTTTCTCAATGATGTTAATATTGTATGTATCTCCTGCTGCATAAACATAGGCCCAGGTCTCTTTTCCGTCTTTAACCAGTTTCAATACAACATTCTGGCTCCCTCCGTCTTCATATTCATAAAGCAGCTGCCCGCCTATTTTCTTTATCGCATTGGTATAATTCCTGACAATCTGCAATGCACTGGGCTGCTGAACATTATCCTTTAACCAGTAAATAATGAAGATAGAATGTCCTTCAACAGCCTGAGTTTTCTGTGAGCCTACCGGGAATTCATAATTGTCAAACTGAATATCATCATACCGGTAAATGTAGAAACCGGGCATCCTGGTGAATAAGGCAGGATCCTTGCTGCCTTCCGTATCGTCCTGAGCAATCAGAGGCGCGATACCGGTCAGCATCAATAACAATGAACCAATAAGTCTTTTCATAATTATAGTTTTTATTTTATAAAACCCATTCCTTCTGAAATTCCTTTTCGTTTTATGTTCATGCTAAACAATATAAAGTTACAACAATTAAATGGATCTGTCTGTTGAGGAGTTTACCCCGCAATGCGGGGCTCCGTCTCACCTTCGGACTTCGGCGGACATAGTCGGCTACGTCCGACGACGTCGGTCGTCTGTTCAGGTGACTCAGAGCTTGATTATATTTATGTATATAATAAAATAACATATAAATAAGAGACAAGAAAATCCTTGATGCAATTAATCTGTTTTCAGACCTTTTTAAGGATCCTGAATTAAATAATGTCTCTTAGAGCTCGTCCTGGAAGGAGGGGGTGAGATCTCTTGTGAGAATAATTTGACTTTGGCTTTTACCTGTAGTAACTTTAAGTTGTCATTTGTTTGATTTTAAAGTAAAAGCTTAGAAGTTCCATGAATAGAAAATTTGTCATTCTGGTTATACTGCTCATAGTTAATACCTTTCCGTATATGAGTTATTCCCAGGAAATAGGGAACGATACTGTTGTATTGTCTGCCTGGGAACCAACAACATCCTTATACTTTGAACTGGGTGGAAAGGGATGGTATTCATTAAATGTTGATTTCAGGAAAAAAGTAACAACTGCCTGCAGTATCGGTATACAGTACTCCGAAGGCTTCTGGCCAAGTATTATGGCTTACAGGTTTTTTGGTAATAAATACAGGATTGAAACGGGTGGTGGAATAAGCGGAATGTTTGCCCTGGATGGTATTATTGGCGCAGGGATCCATGGAGTATTCGGATACAGGTATCAAAAAAAGGATGGACTGATATTCCGTGCAGGGTTTATGCCTTTTCTCATTATTCCATTCGTTGGAGAAAATAAGCCAAAACTTCTTCCCTGGGCAGGTATAAGTTTTGGTTATAGCTTTTAAGATCCGACGAAGAATATAGTAAATAATTTATCCAAATAATCACTTTTCAGAAACAGGATAATCCTAAAAACTATCAGATATGGCACTCAAAATTTTGTACTGGTTCCCGCGAATTCTGGCAATTCGTGCTATCGTTTAACGTACAGTGTTAAAAGTAATTATAAGTATGAGGAGGTAATAGAATGACAGACCAGGAAAAACAGGACATCAACAGTCTGGATATCAGAAAAAATATGATAAGACGGATTTTACAGGTCATATTTACAGTGATCATTACTGCAGTGATTTTGTTTGTATCATCGGGGAAGATTGACTGGATCTATGCATGGATATATACAATAGCTTATGTGCTGATATCAATAACCGGTGCATTTATTCTCAAGCCTGAGCTGATTGCCGAGCGGGGCCGTAAAAAAGAGAATACTGAGAAATGGGATAAGATCATAAGTCTGGTGATGCTGATTTTTTGGTCTGCCTTATATATTATATGTGGACTTGATATCCGGTTTGGATGGTCTGCCGAAACATCTTTATGGATCCATCTTGCCGGCCTGGTCGTTTTTGTACTTGGTACTGTTGTTGTATTCTGGGCTATGGTATCAAATACCTGGTTCTCAACGACTGTCAGGATACAGTATGACAGGAATCATTCAGTGTCAGACAGCGGGCCCTACCGTTACATACGTCATCCTGGGTATCTCGCGATGATTACTTATACGCTGGCAATGCCTGTAATCTTTGGTTCATTATGGGCATTTATTCCTGCAGCTATAATGGCGATCCTGTTCATTATCCGCACTCATTTTGAAGATTCCACTCTGAAGACAAAGCTCGCAGGCTATAAGGAATATGCTGAGAGAGTGAAATTCCGGCTGATACCATTTGTCTGGTAATTACTACAATCATCTGACCTTTCTGTTCTTTGGCTTCGCCGGGCTCGTCATCCCGCATGATGGGATTCCCCGGTTCTTTGTTCGCTGATGCAAAAGAAGGAAGGGGCGAGCAAAAAATGAACGAAAATCTATTGAATTAGCATAAGAAATGAACAAGATTCATTCTCATTTAATATGATTATTTTTCGACCGAATGGAATTGCTTATTCTACAATTCCCGGATGCTGGCTCATATATATCTTTATTTGAGTTTATTACATAATTTTGTCACATTCAATATTTTTAGAATATTTTTTTAATACTATCAGGATTAAAACATATTTCACTATATTAGGCGTTTAATTTTTGAAGGTGAAACTATAATTAATACCTACCATTATGTTACTCCACCAGCAATTTGTCCGTATAGCAAAGAAGCATGCTAAAAAACCTGCAGTTATTGACAAGACCACAGGGAAGACTGTTGATTATTCGACTGCTTTGATCGGCGCTTTGATCCTCAGCTCTAAATTTCAAAAATATGACAAAGGATTCATTGGCATAATGATACCTACCTCAGCCGGTTGTGCCCTGGCTTCCGTTGGAGCACTGATGAGCGGAAGAATACCAGTGATGATAAACTATTCCACCGGCGCTGAAGCCAATGCAAAGTACGCACAAAAGAAATGCAAATTCAGAACAATTATTGCTTCAAAAGCATTGCTGGAAAAAATCAATTGCCCGATAATTGACGGCATGGTAATGATTGAAGATATAATGGCAGGCGTTACAACAGGAGATAAACTAAAGGCAGCATTGAAATCAAAGCTTCCAGTCAATATGATCCTAAATAATATTCATAAAGGGGATGAAAATGACAATGCCGCAATATTATTTACCAGCGGAAGTGAAAAAGATCCTAAAGCAGTCCCTCTGACGCACCGGAATATTATTTCAAATATTGAAAATTTTGGAGGTTATGTGAAAATAACTGAATCAGATATTATATTGTCAAACCTTGTCTTTTACCATATATTTGGATTGACAGTAAATCTCTGGGTGCCATTCTATTATGGTATGACTATGGTCACTTACGCTAATCCTCTTGATTTTCAGGCAATCAGTAATATCGCACGTGAGGAGAAGCCAACTTTAATGGTTGGTACACCAAGCTTCTTCTGGGGATATCTCCAGAAATCCGAACCCGGAGATTATAAAACTCTCAGATTAATGGTGGCCGGTGCAGATAAATGTCCTGATGCCCTGAGGGAAGGGTACATGAAAAAGCATGGGGTTACACTACTTGAGGGTTATGGAGCTACCGAGACATCTCCGGTTATATCTGTTAACTCACATGAATTTAACAGACCCGGCAGCACCGGGAAAGTTATTCCGAATGTTCAGGTCAGGATTGAGAATTTTGAGACCGGTGAAGAGTGCAAGACCAGGGAAGTTGGAAAGATCCTGGTAAAGGGAGACTCTGTAATGAATGGATATTATGATGATCCGAAGCTTACTGCTGAAGTCCTGTCTGACGGCTGGTATAATACCGGTGACATGGGATTCTTTGATGAAGACAACTACCTGTGGCATGCCGGCCGGTTCAAGAGATTTACAAAGGTCGGAGGAGAGATGGTCTCTCTGGTTAAGGTGGAGAATATATTGGAGAAGCTGCTTCCGGAGGGAGTATCCTGTTGTGTTGTCGAGGTATCGGATGATAAAAAGGGATCAGTTATTGTGGCAACGGTTACTAAGGAGGTAAACAAGACAGAAATACTCAGGAAGATGTTAGATGAGCTGCCCATTATCGCTCTTCCAAGGCAATTTGTAGTTATCAAGGAGTTGCCAATGATGGCCACAGGGAAGATAGATTTCCGCAGCGTCACAAAGATGGTCCGGGAGATAATGAGCGTTTCCAATCCCGGCCAGTAGACTATCTATAAAGGATCATCCGGGGTGTAATGTCTTGATTTCAATCAACTGACATCTTTGAATACTCTTCTGAAATGATACCCATAAATGCTGTAGGTGACTGCCAGGGGAAATGACTTCGGTTTGTTAAAAATGCTCCAGAAAAGGAGTTTCCAAAAGTATCTGCTGTTCCTCTTTAGAATTCCTATGTATATTATCGATTTGATAAATGCCATAAACCTGTTTAATGAAAGCGGCTCGTGAAATGGAGGATCATATTGTTTCAGAAACATTTTTACCCTTTCATAATAGGACTTACAGGAATAGATATTCTTAATGATCTTCTGATAACCTTTTAACAACTCATTTTTATCCATTACCGGTATAAAATTCATTGAATAATTGGTATTGTCACCACCAAATTTGTCACTTATCCTGCCTTCATTTTTTAATCTCATGTACAGTTTAGATAATCGTGGTGCATTCAAAAGCCCGACCATTGCAGTTATGATCCCGCTTTTCTGAATAAAGTCGATCTGCCGCTGAAAGATATTCGGTGGATCATTATCAAATCCAACAATAAAACCGGCATATACTTCCATTCCCTTACGCTGAATTGTATTTACACATTCTATCAGGTCACGATTATTATTATGCAGCTTGTTGCACTCCATCAAACAACTCTCCTCCGGAGTTTCAATACCTACAAATACTCTGGTAAAACCCGCTTTGACCATCATATCCATCAGATCTTTATCGTCAGCCAGATTAATAGAAGCTTCGGTTATGAAACTGAAAGGATTGTTATTTAACTTCATCCAGTTAATAACCGCCGGGAGCAATTCATTTTTTAATTTCTTTTTATGTCCGATAAAATTATCATCTACAAAAAACACACTGCCTCTCCAGCCTATTTTCAACAACTGGTCTAATTCAGCAATAATCTGTACAGAGGTTTTTGTACGGACCTGGCGGCCAAGCAAGGCTGTGATATCGCAAAATTCGCAATCAAAAGGACATCCTCTTGAATATTGTATTCCCGCAGTTGCATATGCACCTGATTTTAGAAGAGAATAATCAGGTAAGGGTGTTTTTGTGATATCAGCAAATTTATCTGACTGATAGATCTTTTTTGGCCTGCCGTTTTTTAGGTCTTCAATAAATAGAGGTAAGGTTATTTCTGCTTCATTAAGCACTAAATGATCTATTTCAGTATACTGTTCATATTCTTCGGTAAACAGGGGTCCTCCTGCTACCATTTTGGCATTAAGCTGCTTGCATCGCTCAACAATTTGTTTTACCGAAGCCAGCTGAATTGACATAGCGCTGATGAAAACATAATCTGCCCATTTAATATCTTTATCCTTAAGACTGGTAACATTGAGGTCCGTGAGTTTCTTATCCCAGCAGTCAGGCAATAATGACGCTATAGTAATCAAACCCAAGGGTACATTCGATGCCTTTTTTGAAATAAACTTCAGAGCATGTTTAAAACTCCAGAATGTAACCGGATACTGAGGATATACCAATAGAATATTCATATCATCTTTAAAATAAATTTGGCCAAAGATATTTTCATGATATATCCACAGCAAAAAAAAGGGATTAACTCTCACTAATCCGGGATTAATCAAATAAAATGGGGACAAATGTCATATATTCGGGGCAGATGGTATTCGCCCCTGATCATTTATAAGGCTTCTTTAAGTTTTAACAAGTACTGTCTCGAAACAGGGATTTTTTCAGGGTATCCCTTTATGGTTATCCAGTGACTGCTATAATCCTGATTAAGTTTTTCGATGTAATGCATGTTTGCTATACATGTTCTGTGACAACGGATGAAATTCGAATACTGTTTAATCTGAAGCTCAATGTTCTTTAAAGTATTCCGGATAAGCTCTTTCTTAATTTTATCACCATCCATATATGCTATTTCCACATAGTTATCAGCAGATTGAAAAAAGACGACTTCTGAAATAATAAGGGTCAGGTTTTCAGTATTGGTCTCAGAAATAAACTCTATAGATTTGTTCAGGTTGTCTTCTTCATATTTTTCAATCTGTTTTTGAATAACCTTCCTCTCTGAAATCAGAGATTCATTTTGCTGAATTAATTCTTTATTTACATCATATAATTTTAAAATCAATGGGGGTACGAGGCAGATCAATACTATTTTAAAAACGACATAGAAGGATATGCTTACAGATCCCACATACCTCAGATAGAAGGTAAAAGCAACCGAACATAAAATTAAAATAATGAAGCCGCTCAGGTAAGAAGTTAAGACAGGTTCTTTATCGTCCTGATTATTTTTTTGAATCATCCAGGGTAAAACAACCCGGAATAAGAACATTAATAAAAAGTCAATTGCCCCAAAACCGCCAACAAACAGCAATCGGTTATTAAAATCGAATTTTTCTATAGCAAATGGCTGAAAGAAAAGGATAAAGAGAAATATACCGAAACTGATACTCAGGAGAAGTCTTATTTCCTTGTTTAATAACTGGACAAACTGGTTAGGTTTTTTATTCATATCGTCAGATCAAAAACATTATCAGGTTCATTTGTCATAATTCAAAGGTATATATTTTTAAAATATTGTTCTGATTTGAAATTCAGTTGATTGTTTTGGCAGAGTTTACACAGCAAGACGGGGTTCTATAACTTGCAATCTTTTTCGTTCTTTCTTTGTTCGTCCAAAGAAAGAACCAAAGAAAGGGCGCCGGAAACGACAACCTCAGCCTGTTTGTCCGCTCGCTACACAAAGCCATAAAGGCGCCACCAAACAGGCTGCGGTTCGCACCGTTTCCGGTTTGTCCACACACATTATGTTATATGGTTCGTAAAACATTTTAGACTTTATTGTTTTACAAAGTATTAATCGGAAGATTAGTTAATAAGTAGTATCTTCGCCCGCTAATAATAACGGAATAATCCCAGCCATCATCCGGCAGTTTTTATTTCACAAAACTTTTACAAACAATTTTATGCAATTTGAATCATTGAACATTATTGAACCTATTCTCAGATCATTAAAAGAAGAGGGATACAAGATACCTACACCAATCCAGGAGCAAGCTATACCAATCGTACTCAGGGGAACCGATCTTATCGGTTGTGCACAAACAGGAACAGGAAAGACAGCTGCATTTGCTGTCCCTATCCTTCAGCTGCTTGGTAAAACAAGGTCATTCGACAGGAAGAGAAAAATAAGAAGTCTTATTGTCACACCCACCAGGGAGCTTGCAATACAGATTGAAGAGAGTTTTAAAACGTATGGCCGGTATACAGGATTGACATGCACGGTAGTTTTCGGAGGAGTGCATCAGAACCCACAGACAACCTCATTGCGAAATGGCGTTGATATCCTTGTGGCAACACCCGGCAGATTGCTTGATCTTATGAACCAGGGATTCATCTCTTTAAAGGATATTGAAATTTTTGTCCTTGACGAAGCAGACAGGATGCTCGATATGGGGTTCATTCATGATGTACGGAAGATCATTGCAGCGCTCCCTCCTAAGAGGCAATCGCTTTTCTTCTCCGCCACCATGCCGCCCGAGATAGTGAAGCTGGCTGGATCAATAGTATACAAACCTGTAAAAGTTGAGGTTACTCCTTCAGCGACAACAGTCGATATTGTCAAACAGTTCGTCTACTTCACGGACAAGGTCAATAAGAACGCTCTCCTGCTAGAGTTGCTAAAGGATAAAAAGATAAAGACAGCCCTCGTTTTCACCCGCACAAAATATGGCGCCGATAAAGTTGTGAAGGTGCTGAAAAAGAAAAATATCAGCGCTGAGGCAATTCATGGCAACAAGGCACAGAATACCCGGCAGCGGGCACTTTCAAGTTTCAAGGCTCAGACAACCCGTGTACTGGTGGCAACTGATATTGCAGCCCGGGGTATAGATGTGGATGATCTTGAATATGTTATAAATTATGAGATACCCAATATCTCTGAAACGTATGTACACAGGATAGGCAGGACCGGAAGGGCCGGTGCAGGCGGGACGGCAATTTCATTCTGTGATGCAGATGAAAAAGCATATCTCAGGGACATTGAGAAACTTATCACGAAAAGGATACAGGTCATTAATGATCATCCTTATCCGCTGATTGACGAAAATCCTGTTAAACCTCCTCAGCGACAACACCAGGATCATAACCGTCCGCGTAATGTTGCGCGTGAAAGCCGTAACCGCAATAACCGCTGGAGGAGAAGATAAAAAGTCTTGCAGTCTTAACTTACTGACATTTAAGGTTTTTACTTTGAGCCTTTGATGCCTCGGCAAATGGTCCGTACATGGCATTCTTAAATGAAGTGCAGGCATCGGCAGTTTGTCCTTTGCCTGCCTGTGCAACGGCAAGCTGATAGTAGAATTTCGCTTTGGCTTCGGCGTCACCTTTTTCGAGATCAAGTCCCTTCCTGGCGTATTCTGCTCCGCTGTTGAAATTCTTCTGTTTGTTATATACGTCAGCAAAGAAGTAGAACAGATCCTTGTCGTCTCCGTACTTTGCAGCTTTATTAAGCATGGCAAGAGCTTCATCAAGGTTCTCTGCCTGGTTTGCCTTTGATCCGGCGGAACGGAAATATCCAAGCGCCAGGGAGGATGCCTGTTTTATTTTTGCTGTATCATTTCCGGGCTTCAGCTTTTCAATATAAAGATCGATCGTTTCCTCAAAAGCTGTGGCATTATTCTGCTTGATATATATTGAAGCCTTGTTGTATACAGCATTCATATAACCGGGGTTGACCGTTAAGAGACTGTCGTATGTCAGCAGCGTGTTTGCATAATCATTCTGACTGAAATAGCTGTTAGCCAGGGCGTTATAAGCCTGGATCATGATCTTCCCTGCATTTTCTTTATGTGTTGGGGTTCCATATTTCTCTGCCATGGCAGCAGCTGATAATGCCTTTATGGCACCCGGGGCATCAGTTTGCATCAATTTTGCCCCTTCGTTATATGCTGCTATTACAGCATTCCTGTCCTGTGCCTGGAGGCTTGTTACAGTAACCGCAGAGATGGCCAGGATCACTGCGATCTTTCTCTTTAGTTTATTGTTCATTTTAATTGAAATTATCATGTTATTAAAAACTCATTTTCATTGTAAAAGTTGTAAATATAGAAAAATTATTGAATTCACACGTTCAATCGTTTGAGCGTTCGATCGTTTGAGCGTTCGATCGTTGGTGAGTTCAGTAATCTAAGGATCCCCTCCCGGGAGGGGTTGGGGTGGGTAAAACGTTTGAGTGTTCAGTGTTGCGGATTCTCTGATTATGGCACTACGGTGTCAGTCAGACACCAGGTTTCTGTAAAGGATTTATGTTGCTGGATAAATGCGTCTGTCCCAAAATCGAATGGACAGTATGAAAGTTCTTCATTATTACTGATGATTTTATTTATTTGCAGCTCAGTCCGGTTTCCTGTTCCGACAACTCCCAGAATGTCACCAGGATCAACTTTGTCGCCTTTTGAGACATTCATGTTCAATACATGATCATAAATTATCCTGAAGACAGAATTGGAGGACATCCTGATCCACACTTCATAATCCGGGAAATTATCATTTAACCTGACATCTTCGATATATCCTTTACAAACCGCTCTGACCTGTACTGCTGAATTGTTTACAATGTATTCAAATGCAGGATTTTTTTGCTGAGACGTAAGGTCAGCACCAAACGCAATAATTGATGTGACAGATGAAATGTCTACAGGCGTCACTGACAGAACCGGAGGGGTTTCGTCGGGTTTATCCTCAGTCTTTTTACATGCATGGGTAATCAGGATAAGAATTAAGATTACCGCAATTGTCCTGTATTTATGAGATTTCATTACTATTCGGATAAGTTATAAAATTCATAAATAGCAAGTTAATAAATTTTTGAAACAATCCTGTAATCGTGCGATTGCACGATTGCACGATTTAACCTACATTTATCTCATAATTCCATACCATGATCGGCAGCTATAAAATAGTAACTCTCTGCGGTAGTACTCGATTCAAAGACGAGTTCCTCTCTACGCAGAAACGCCTCACCCTGGAAGGCAACATTGTCATTAGCGTTGGTTTGTTCGGCCATTCCGGCGACGAGGAGGTATGGTTGACAAGCACCAAGAAGATGCTTGATGACATGCACTTGCGGAAAATTGACCTGGCAGACGAGATACTTGTAATTAATAAGGGTGGATATATCGGAGAATCAACGAGGAGTGAGATAGAGTATGCGGAGAAAACTGGGAAGGAGGTCAGATATCTTGAACCACAGGAAATGAATCTACACGGATAAACCTTATCTTTTTTCTCGCACTCACTCCCACACTCACTCTTAAGTTAATCCTGTAAGATCAATGTCTTGCGGGTTTTTATTTTTAATCTGGTGACGGAATTTAAAAAATCGGAAAGCGATTCTAAATCTGGGCTTTACTACAATTAAAGAGGATCAATAGATCTGACTGTTTACCAGGAATTTTTCTTTAAATTCTGTTGGTGTAAGATGAGTATGCTTTTTAAAAATTGAATAAAACGATGATTTTGAATTAAAGCCACAATCGTAAGCAATCGATTCAATTTTTGAATCATTTGTTTTAGAGCTGGTTAGCAAAAGTTTAACCTCATTTACGCGGTATGTATTAATAAAATCAAAAAAATTATGGTTATGATCTTCATTTATTACACGTGATAACTTGTACACCGATATTCCTAGTCTGGCCGCCAAATCGCTGATTGTTATTTCGCTCTCCAGGTAAGGTTTCTCCTGCAGCATTATATCTATTAGTTTCTGATTGATTAATTCTCGCTCATCAGGATCAAGGAAGGTCTTTTGATATGACCTGCGTTTTGAATCTGTTTGATTCTCTCCATTAGATTTAAAAGCCCTTTCAAGAAAAATGCTTTCCTGCCTGTAACCATAAACTCCTAAAACAAAAACATATACGCATAAAACAACTGTGAGCATCTTCAAGCTAAGGGACAGGGGAAAGAATTCTGAAAAGATCCATAGTGAATAGGTAACATAAATAAATACTGTAAATCCTATGGTTAGCAGGAATAGCCAATTTAATTCTTTTCTTTCAATATTTGAAAAGTAGTTCTTTGTGTTTCTCTTATGCTTAATAAGAATAACTACTGCATAAACAAGGTAAACAGGTGATGAAAATTCCCAAATGTTTAATCCGATTTTGAATATTCCTGTTTGTAAGTTATAAAAATGAGAAAATGAATTGTAGAATGATTTGTTGAATAAATAGTTTGAAACTGTTACTAAACTGATAATTAACGGGAGTAAATGAAACAGATTTATTAATTTGAACTGAAGTCTTCTAACGATAACACTTTTAATATAGAATAGCAATATGGGCCCAAATACAGCCCAATAAACAATATCCAAAAGTACTAACCTGCTGTGATAATAATAAGAATTGCCGAACAGCAGAAATCTATATAGAAGTTCGCATCCAATACACAAAAAAAATCCTGTCAATAAGAAATCCTTTAAATGCTTGTCCCTTTTTAGCAATAGAATAATTACGAAAAAAATTGACTGCGATAAGCCTATTAATGCAATTTCCTTCATGGCTTGAATATATAATGCAAATTTCACAAATATTTCATTAAATACTATCCTAACTTAGAAGTTATGACTCAAAATGGTATCCAGACTTATAAGTTAAGACCTGTTACGAGTTGACTCAGTATAATTTTACATCAGAATATTAATTAAATCTGCATGAAAACAATTCTTAAAATCCTGCTGCTTCTTTTATGCACTTATTCTTGTCAGCTAAAAAAGGATGACCCAATTACCAGAATCAAGGAGGAGAAAATTGCAATTGAAAAAATAATAAAAAACTCTATCGAGTGGGCACAGAGGAAGGATATAGCCTTATTATACAGCATTATTGCAAATGATTCGGACTTTATCGAAGTTGATCCGGAAAACAGAGTAGTGAGAGGTATCAAAGATTTCAGAAAGGCGGAAAAGTTCTGGCTCGATCCACGATTTAAAGCAGTGAGTTGTGAGATATGGGATCTTAAGATCAGCCTGTCAGGCAATGGAACAGTTGCATGGTATTATTGTATGCTGAACGATATAAATGAATGGGACGGACAGCCTGCCAGCTGGATGAACACCCGCTGGACCGGTGTGCTTGAAAAAAGAGAGGGAAAATGGGTTATTGTCCAGATGCATTATTCATTTGCAAAGGAGTAATACACACATATTACCAATTTATCAAAATCTAAATGAATAAATTAATTGTATTTTCGATTCTTACAATAAGCTGTAGTAATCCAGGGATTATTCAAAGTAACATAACGAATAAATCGCTCAATTCATATGAACCTTACTTGCGGATGCCTTTTAGTTCAGGTGTTGTAGTTCTTTGTGTACAAGGGAATTTATCGCCAGAAGGTTTTTCTCATAGTCTTAATAAGATAAACTGTTGTTACTCTTTAGATTTTCTAAATAATACATTTAAGAATCTGGAAATTGTCGCATCAGCAGATGGGGAAATCGCTGATATTTTTACAACAGCATTACCCAATAAAGATTTTCCTGAAGGTGGATGGGGTTGGGGAAATTATGTGATAATTGAACATAAAAATCATTTTTTTACATTATATGCCCACATGGACAAAATTTTTATAAATGTTGGCCAAAAAGTAAGTTCTGGAACCATTTTGGGTGTAGTTGGAAAAACCGGTCTTGCCGGAGGAATAGAGCATTTGCATTTTGGATTATTTAAAGGGGAATTCAGAAAACATTTTGGGACGAATCCCCCATTATTGCCTGAGCATGTTCCTATTAAAAAAATATTGACAATAGATTTAGATAGAAATGCCAAAGGTTTCAAGTATTATAGAGGATCAGATATTGTTGGTATACCAATTCTATTTGGCAATATTTATGGATCAGAAAATTCAATTCATCATCAACCTCAACCAGGAGATTTACCTAAATCAGTTCTGGATTCGCTTTATGTATCAAGGCAAAGGTTATTATCCTATTTAAAAACAGATCCATTTGATATTCTAAAAATTAAGGGAAACATAAATGTTCAAAAGCAAACAGATATTATAAAAGAAAAACTTAAAAGTTTACCATAGATAATATAATAGTTATTAATCAAAAGTTATTGAGGAATTAAGACCAAAGGAATGAGGAGAATTAAAAATGAATAGCAAATGAAAACTATAAAATCAATTTTGTTATCGGCAATGCTCCTGATCTTAACAATCACAGCTTATACACAGGAGATTTTCGATGCAGTAAGGAACAATAATCTGAATAAAATTAAAGAATTAGTACAATCTGATTCGTCTTTAGCAAATGTTAAAAATGCTGCAAATAATACACCCCTTCACTTAGCTGCAAACAGGAATTATATTGATATTATTAAATATCTACTTAGCAAAGGAGCCAATCCGTCTCCAAAGAACACCAATGGTGATACACCTCTTCATTTCTCAGTAGTTAATGGTTATGCCCAAAGTGTTGATTTGCTGCTTTTAAATAATGCTGATCCAACTATCCAAAACGTTAATGGAGATACACCTCTCCATCTGGCTGCATATAATGGATTTACAAAGATTGTTGAACTTTTATTATCCAGGTCATGTAATTTTAATAGTAGAAACATTCTTGGTCAAACAGCTTATAACATTGCAGAAAAAGGGAAGTTAGATACTATTATTCAGATGCTTTCAAGTGCAAAAGCTGATATAGGTCCCCAGGTTTTTCCCGATCTGACAACAAAATATCTTGGTCAGAGAGAACCGGGTCTGAAGCCGGAAATATTTGCTCAGGGAATCGTAAGTACACATTCACGTGTTTATGCAAATATCGTTTTTTCTCCCGATTTTAACGAAGCTTGCTGGACTCTCAATGAAAGAAATGAGTTCCAAAATCACGGTGGATTTATTACCACAAGATACATAAAAGGGAAGTGGACCAATCCATCTGAAGTCAGGTTTTTGGATAAGGAGTTTAGTCACAGATGTCCTTATTATTCCTTTGATGGCAAAAGATTATATTTTCAAGGATATGTTGGGGGTAATGAAGCATTTGATGAAATGGAGAAATTTTATTTTGTAGAACAGACCTCTAATGGTTGGTCTGATCCTGTGTTACTTGATACCATCTTTAACAAATACACTGTTCACTGGCAGTTTTCACTTGACAGGCAGAATAATCTTTATTTCGGAGGTGATTTAAGGGGTAAAGAAAATACGGGAGGAATATACTACTCAAAATGTAATAATGGTAAATATCTGGAACCTGTATTGATTTTCAAAAATGTAGTTCTGGATGATGCAGTTTTTGGTCCTGCAATCTCTCCTGATGGTGACTATATCTTGTTTGCCAGGATACATCCAAGGGGATCAACAAATCCACGTATCTTTTCGATATACATTAGTTTCAAGAATAAAGATAATAGTTGGACAGAACCAAAAGACCTTGGCGAAAAGCTTATTATGGACGGAAACCAACCCCGGATAAGCCCTGATGGTAAATATATTTTCTTTGTTGGAAATGATGGTATGTCCTACTGGGTATCTGCAAAAATTATTAAAGAGTTAATGCCAAAGAAATAGTAAAATAACATTTTAAGTGGCAAGGAAATGAAGATATGTGGAAAAGTCAGTGGCCTTGATCACCAATGGCCGGAGTATTTTTCATCATGTTGATAAAATCAGCTTTGATCCAGTAAACACCAAATTCACCTGTGTATGGTGCAACGTAGAAAAGAAATCTGCCATCGGCAGATACCTTTCCACCCTGGCTGTACGGGCTTATTCTGGCAATTTCGGTAATTGGTATTGGTACATCCCACGAACCGTCATTATTATAGAAAGAGATAAACAAACCCATCTGTTGCCCGAATTTAGAGGCACGTTCAAACAACAGATAATCTCCATCAGGTGATATGTAGGGTGATCCTTCATAGTCTTCAGAATTCACAACCGTCCCTAATCTTTCAGGCTCCTGATATTCGCCGTTGAAAAATTTCGAGCAGAATATTTCACCGAACTTTTTCCCATCAGGATCACGTGCTGCGAAATATAGATTACCCTTCTTGTCCACCGATATCTGCCAGTGCATATTGAGAGAGTTAACAATAGTCAGCGGTTCTGGGACGGACCATGCGTTTCCTTCCCTGGTAACAAACCATATATTCTCTTTGGTAGAATTAGGATCTCCCTGTTTAAGAGATCTCCTCGACAGGAAGAAGAGTTTTTTCCCGTCTGGTGAAAAAGACGGGGAATCATCCTGATAACCGATTTTTGAAAAAGATGCCAGTTCTGGTTTACTCCATTGCCCGTTTATTTTTCTCATTGTCAGGATCTGACCGGCATCATCCAATGAATTTGAAACTGGTAAAAATGGTGACCAGTATGCCTCATCTCCTTCCGGATTAAAGGTAATATTACCGTGTACCATATATTTTGTGGTCACGATGTCAACTGCGAATGGTCTTGGAATAGTGTCAGGCTCTTTCTGACCAAGGTAATTGCCCGTAAGAACCGGAAATTTCTGATCAGAAATATCAGCTCCTTTCGATTTCAGAAGTTCGCAGACATCCTGGTGTCCGAATTTATCGGCAAGATTGTAGGGTGTAAATCCGGAAACACTTCTGTCGTTTATATCCGCTCCATTTTTCAAAAGTATCTCAGCGACATTTAGATTTCCCTTTTCAGCTGCACTGTGAAGTGGTGACCATCCGTATCCGTCGCCCGACATCACTTTGAAACCTTTTGATATGAGCAATTCCACAATTTTTTCCGATCCTCCGGCCGCGGACATATGAAGAAGATTCCTGGTATATTGATTTAACTGAAGGTCGAATCCTTTTTCCATCATCGTTTCGAAGAGCTTTGTAAGACCCCTGGAACAGGCAGCATTCAAAAGCTGATATGAAACCTCCCCCGGTTCCACAGGAATATCGGCCCCTTTATCAATCAGGTAATTTACAATATCGTTTGAAGTAAATTCAGCGGCAACCTGAATGGGAAGAAAATTCCAAAGGCCCCTTTCATTGACACCAGCGCCATTATCAACAATAACCTTTACTGTTTCAAAATTCTTAGATCTGATGGCATTGGTCAGAGGGGTATTGTTTGAGGCATCTTTCACATTTAGTTCTGCCCCTTTTGCGATAAGGAAACCTGCAATATCCTTTTTACCTGCAAAAGCGGCTATATGCAAAGGAGTTTCACCTGTAATTGTTTTTGATTTGATAATGAGCGGATCTTTAGCATAAAGTTCCTTAATTTTTCCCAGGTTACCTGTTCTTGCAGCTTCAAATACTTCCTGCGCATTTATTATTGATGTGTTTAGAATAATTACTGCTGCTGTGATAATTAATTTTTTGATCCTCATATTCTTAAGTAGCTTTTTTAATTATCGTGGATGTCGTGTTGTCGCACCGTCATACCTTTATTTCCCTACATCATACACGAATATCTTATCATCATGCCTTATATACAGTCTTTTGTTACAGACGACCGGATGTGCCCAGTAGCTGCCTTTGCCTCCGGAAGGGAGCTTGAATGAGCCGGCAACTTCATACTTTTCGGGTGATGCTTTGAGGAGCTTAATGATGCCGCGCTGGTCGAGGGCATAGAGCATGCCGTCGGCAAAGGTTATCGTTCCCTCGTCGCTTGTTGACCTCCACTTCTGCCCGCCGGTCATATAGTCGATGCAGTACCAGCCCCTGACACTGCTGCCCGATCCATAAACATAACCATTGTAATATACTACTCCGCCATGATTGTTATCCATGATTGCTGCGTTCCATATCTTTTCCGGGACTATCTCATTTCCTTTTACATTGAGCTTGTAAAGCATGCATCCCAGTTCATATCCCGTTGAGATGAAGATGTTGTTCCCGTTAACTATCACATTATTAATATTCAGCGATTGCCCGTTTACGGCATCCACTTTCCAGAGAAGCCGGCCGGTAGCAGCATCAGCGCCATAATAACAAACTGAGCTTCCTCCGATAACCTGACGGATACCAGCTATATCACATATCACAGGTGAAGTATATCCTGCAGCTCCGGGGATCTGTGTGTTAGCCCATAATTGTTTCCCGGTATTTTTGTCGAGGCATACCTGGTGACCTTTTTTGCCTGCCGGTCTTACATACAGCTTATTACCGTCGATCAGTACTGATTCGGCATAGCCATAATCTGTGGGAGGGGCATCATATTCTTTTGCAAGGTCGACCTGCCAGATCTCTTTTCCTGTCTTTGCATCAAATGCCATGAGAAGTCCCATTTCACCAAGGAAATAAACAACTCCTTTATCATACGTGGGAGTGCTTCTTGGTCCGGTGTATGTGCTGGCCCACGACATGTTTGTTGACCAGGCTTTGCCTGCCGGTCTCTTC
Source organism: Bacteroidia bacterium (assembly GCA_026391215.1). Lineage (GTDB taxonomy): Bacteria > Bacteroidota > Bacteroidia > Bacteroidales > VadinHA17 > LD21. The sequence goes on along the minus strand of JAPLDX010000097.1, from coordinate 982 downwards.
CAGGCAAGCTTGCCGCTCATGTCGAAAGCATATAGATAAGGCTGGCTGTTCACTGACCCTGCAGTGAAGATCATCCCGCCGGCTATTGATACCGAGCTGTACCCTTCACCTATTCCTGAAATTGTCTGAACCAGCTCTGGTCCCTGCTCAGGCCATGATTTCAGCAAACCTGTCTCAGTCGACCTGTTCGATCGGTCGGCTCCATGGAAGGAGGGCCACTCAAAGGTAGTCTGGGCTATTACTGAATATCCGGCGAAAAGCAGGAATATGCTTATTATAAAAAGCTTACTAACGATTTTCTTTATTCTTATTGTTGTCATTTTTATAAGTATTTGTTTTTGAATGAGGCGGCAAAATAGTTATTTATGTTTAAAGTACAAACCCAGTAAGAATCTTTATCAAAAATCGTGGATCGTGCGATCGTTTGAGCGTTTGATCGTTTGAGCGTACGATCGTTTTACTTTCGAACCAAAGGAAATTGACTTGCCTGGATAAACTTTGTCCTTATTCTCTTTCATTTGTACGATTTCTGGTGATTTAAGAACAACGATTAACGTCTTTTGTTAATAATTTTCTATTCAGTAAACATTTGGAGTCTGATAACAAACAGGAATAATGACTACTTTTAAAAAATTTCCAGACTGTAATTATCCTTATGAAACCCACATGTATTTGAATACACAAACACATAGTTATAATAATCTTTTACATGTGGGTTCCATTATACCATTAAAATAAATTATTATATGATGAAATAGTATTGATTTTTAACTGATTAAAAAATGGCGCAACAATATTTAGATCATTCAAAAGCAATTTTAACTTCTAACCGTTCAAATTTTAAAGGAGGAAGCAAAGGTTCCGGGATTATCTCTTTATTTGGGTATCAAAACGAATATGATCTTAGAGAAGGGTATCCATTATTAACTACTAAAAAGATGGCTACAAGATCTATGTTTCATGAAACAATATGGTTCTTAAG
>JAPLDX010000092.1 GCA_026391215.1 Bacteroidia bacterium | reverse complement strand
TTATCCATCGAATGGATGATTTAGCATCAGCTATGCTTTCAAAGTGGGTAGCTCCGTTCCTTCTTACACGATAATCAGCAAGAACTGCTACCATACCATGCTCAACCAGATACTTACATTGTGGTTCAAACTGCCAAGTATGTCGTTCTGCCAAGCCACCTCCGTAAAAAAAGACAATGACGGGGAGTTTTTCCATGTCATTCCGATCAGAAGGCTGATAGATATACAGCTTAAGTTTTGTCAAACCGATAGTTTTATAAACTTTAGTCTGCATTACAGGTTCATCGCCTGGAACTTGTGAATAAGTTAACCCTGTCAAGGTACTTATCACAACCAGGAATAAATATTTAAAGAGTTTATAGTCCAAAATAAATCTTTTAATAAAAATTCATGCAATGATAGATCCTATGGAATTGTCGTCTCTTTATAATCTTGGTAACTAAAAAGCTTATAGTAAAAGTAAACTTTAATCAAACCGGTGGTCGTAGTGTTGTTAATTAATGTATAGTCCTAATTTTTAATACCATTTCAAGACCTATCCAATTTTATTGCTTGGAATTGAAATACAATTCTTTTATGTACTTAATAATTATAGCTGGATGATCTCTATGAATGTAATGCCCTCCTATTAACTCAATATGTTTTGCGTTCCTTAAACCTACTATCTGCTCTTTTTGATATTTATACCATTTCCATTCTGATCCAGATACCAGGATGATAGGTAGGTCTTCAGAAATATTCAGATTCTTCATATACACCATATTAGGTATAAATTCAAACCATTCCTTCCTATATCTAGGTTTAAATTTGGTATTATACCACTCTGTCCCTCCTTTAACATAATTTTGAAGTTCTTTTTTTGACATACTTTCCCAAAAAGCCTCAGGTGCTGGATCCAGCAAGATCAGACCTTTGACATCATTTGGGAATGTACTAGAAAAGTACCTGGTTATATAACCTCCCAGTGAATGACCTACTAGGATGTAGGGAGGTTTTATATTTTCCAGATCCAAAATACTTTTTAACTCTTGAACCATATTAGGTATTGTCCTTTTTTGTCTTGAAGTGTCTGATTTACCGATATCTGCTCTGTCATATAAGAAAACATGGGCAAATAAAGCAACTGTATCTGGAATTGGTCCCCAGGCTTCAAGACTATCAGACATGCCACTTTCAAAAATTACAGTTATATCTCCAATTCCATATTCTTTAATTCGAAACTTTTGGCCATCAATAATTGTATATCTTTCTTGTCCATGAGTAATTAAGCAGGCTAACAAAGCAATACATATCAGGAAGCTTTTCATAATTGCAGTAATTTTTCTATCAAAATGGAATTGTATTATTACTTAATGTCATTTGGTGAGTGGTCAATCTATGCCACCTGACGGCCCGGCAATAAAATTAGTAGGTGTCCCCGAGTACTCGGGATGGCACATTTTTTACCGTCTTCGCCCTCCGAAGCCTTCTTTGAGAGCCGTAGCCTTGACGGAGGCTCTGGCGAAGGAGGGCCAGGTACAAGTTTTATTGAGCATTACGCGTGTCGCGCCTGCCCGCCCGCCCGTACGGTCGTACGGGCGGGCGGGCAAAAACTGTGACGAGCTTTTTAATTATACCGTCCGTGTTAGGTACAGTTGAAATTTATTCCATCAGATGTTTGATGTCAGTTTTGAGAGAAGAAATCTTGGTTTTTATTATCTGCCATACTTCCTCTGCATCTATCCCGAAATAGTCGTGAGCCACAATGTTTCTGAACCCTTTAATTTTTGTCCATTCAATATCAGCGTGTTTCTTTTTGAAGTCATAAGATAGTTTGTCAACCATTTCACCGATGACTACAAAATTCATCATTGTCGCGTCAAAGTTTCGATAATCATTGTTAAAGTCATCCGCAGATTTAATTCCGGAGGTATATTCGATAATCCTGTCAGTTGCTTCAATAATTGATTCTAAACAGTGTTGATCCTTAGTAAGCATATACAGTCTCTTTTAAGATTGCATCCTTGATTCTAGGTTTGATATACTTCTCTCGGCAAATATCAATTTCAATTCCAAGTTGAATTTGGAAAAAGTCTTTTATTTGTAGCTTAAGGTCATAAAGATCCTGAGTGTTTTCTTCAAATTCAACTAGAAGATCAATGTCACTATTTGCATTTTGTTCGCCACGTGCATAAGATCCAAATAATCCGATTCGGACAATATGATATTTATCTTGGAACAGTTTTTTATTCTGAGATAGAAATGTCAATATTTGATCTCTAGTTTTCATTTGAGTACAAAGTTACATAAATCAAGCAGATTTTCCATCTCATTCCTCCTTAGGTTGTTTAAAAAAGTGTCAACCTATTTCAGGATGAGATACGTGACAAAAAACTTACCTTTATTGTCCGTGTTAGCCTTAGTATTATTTTTTAAATTTATAGAGAGTTGTCCTTTTATCACCCGCTTTTTCTAGTATACCTTTTTCAACAGCTAATTTTAAATCACGGCTTGCAGTTGCAGAGGAAATATCTTTGAATAATCTCATATAATCCTGCCTGTTGAAAGCTGTTTTACTAATTTTTTCTTTTGCAATTTCTATTCTGTCATTTGCCGCCAGATTAACGTTTTGGTTTGTCAACAGGTCCTCAAGTGATTCATTGATTATCTGGAGCATGAATTCAATGAATCCAGTTGAATTTCCTTGGTTATCAGATTCTCCCAGGATTCGATAATACTCAAGTTGTCTCGCTTTTATAAGTGATTCAATCGGGAGAAACTCAAACACAGGAGAATACTGTAATAGAATAATAGTTTGCCAGAGTCTACCCATTCGTCCATTTCCATCCATGAACGGGTGGATGAATTCAATCTCGTAGTGAAACACACAGCTTTTTATTAGAGGTAGATCCTTGTCTCGCTTAAGATAATCAAACAACTCTTTCACCAGCGATTTTACTATATTGCCAGGAGGAGCAACATTGGTTACAGTAGCACCCATGATTATACCTACTGGTTTTGTCCTGATTTTCCCGGGATTATCAACAAGTCCCTCCATCAGAGTTGAATGGGCTTTGCAGAAGGAGGTTAGGCTCGTTGGTTTATAACTCACGAGGTCTTGGTAAACCCGGATAGCATTTTTAACTTCAAGGATATCCTTTTGAGGAGCGATTATTCTTTTATTATCTAGGATGGCAGTAACTTGTTCTAAGGAGAGAGAGTTACCTTCAATCTCAAGGGAAGACTGAATTGTTTTGATTCGGTTTTTCTTCCTTAATTCAGTTGGAGGTTTATATAAATAGGCAGAGTTAACTTCACCAATTTTCTCTGAAATAGAAGCGATTAACTCAATGATTCTGGTTGTAATCTGGTAAGGCGGTTTCATAAACTCACTAAACGATAGTATCATTTGATACTATCAAAGGTAGTAAAATACTAATATTTAGGCTATCTCAGGTGCGATTTATTAAGGCTAAGAGCCCGGCAATAAAATTAGTAGGTGTTCGTTTTTTTTATTTTTATCCACTTAAGATGTTTCTTCTTTTTATATTTATCCTCGTCATTGAATATTTGTTCGTATTGAATAAAGTTTCGAGAATTATCAATCCATCTGTATTCATCATAATAGGCATTTGAAAAACCTATCATCGAAGCGGCAAGAATTATAAAAAACCACTGAGGCATCCATTTAAATCGTCTCTTTCTTTTATGTTTGATCTTCTTTTTTGATTTATCCATTTTCTATTCAGTAAATGTTTCCACATAAAATTTCCTACTTGGTGGTGAATTCCACCTGGGGAACAGAATTGTTTGATCAATTCTGGCCTTTGGTACAAAGCATGGTGGTCATCTGTGAATAGTCTTGGGATATATCGTTTACTTAAAATCAAGTTTATTAAGTCTATGTCTCTATATAATCTGGTCTGTAATAAAAAGTGCACCATTAATTTCCGATCATATGAATTGCGGAATTCTTTTTTCCATAACTGTGAAGTCAGGTTTGAGGATACAGCAACGCTTACGAGATGGAAATAGAAACATTTTGAAACTTTACTATTTGAGTTTGGTTTTGCAATCCACTCAGTTTCTTTTAGATATTTTACACTGGTCCTGGATATAGATTGGTCATTGCCAAGTCCAAATAGACTCAGGAATATTAAAAAGAAGAATATGTAATTAAAGCGTACTCTCATGTGGGTCAGTGAGAAATGACACCTTACGGCCCGGCTGTTGAGGGAGTAAACGTTGGTGGCGCTGTCCGCCGATACGAGTCCAAGTACTTTAGCTAGAAAATAGTCCCGGTGGGGAAGCCACCATGGCGCAATTTCTGCAATCCCGATAGCTATCGAGACCGGCGAAAGATAAAATTGTCTCAGTAGTAGGATTTGTCCATAGCCGAAGTCACGGATTTGGCAGATGAGTGAAAAGTAATTCGTCAAGATAAAGTTGTGAAGGTGGCGCGCAAAAATTGTGACAAGTTTTTTACCCCAACCGTCCGTGTTAGGTGGTCGTAGCATTTTAAAATTGTCAAGGTGAAATATTTATTAGTTTTGTAGACTTTTCTTTTTAAAAACCATAATATATGGAGATTCTGAACTAACATAGTCTCTTGACAATCTTATTAGTTCAAATCCACAATCAATAATATCCGATATCTGTCTTTCTATCGGAGAAGCATTCCATCCATGTTTTGATGTAAGCTCTTTACTTGATTCGATATCAACATTAGGATTTACGATATACATAAGGCCATGGTCTTTTAGTTTCAGCCTTAAATCTGTCATGATAGGCTTGGGATCTTTAAAATACTGATATGTCCACAGCATTAGTATTTTATCGAATGTGTCATTGGGCAGATTTGTTACTTTGTCACCTCCGGTTGCTGTAATGAATTTATTAGTAAATGGTTTGCCCTTTACATTCTGATAAAACGAAACCACCTCATTAATTGCTTTTTGATTACAAACAGAAGTGTCAATGTCCTGAATATAAAAAGTTAAACTGTCGTGAAATATAGACAACATAGCTTCTATAGTTCCATTTCCGGCACCGATATCAGCTATTACTTCTCCCGCTCTAAATTTAATTGTGTCAATGCATTTTGATTCAATTATTTGTCTAATGACATCAATATTATCCACTAATGGATATCCTTCGATAGGTTGCATTGAGTCATTGTTGTCGTTTTCGCTTTTGGTCTTACAGTTTGATAGAAAGCAAAATATGAATGCCAGAGTTACAATAAAATACTTTTTCATAGCAATGATAATTAAAGTGAATTGTCCGTTTAGATAGAGTTTTATACGGCAACAAAAATTTTCGGGATGGTTCTCTATGTCACCTAAACATTTATAGTAGTAATTAAACTACTCATTACTATTCAAATCTGTCAGATTTGAGTATGTCTGGAACTTATCTTACTACTTGTCCATTCCAGCCTTCCCAACTTACCAATGCCGTATTAGACATTATCCACTGCTCCGCCAGGTCAGTCACATAAGTTTATACACACAATTTATTGAATTAATGACATTTATAACACTTATGGCTGGTCCCGACTTCCCTTTCACAATACAAGTTACACTATATCCGGGGAATCGGGGGCTGGTTTCTACAGAAATCTACCTTCAGCGGCCTCCGATACGGTAACATATTCACCTCTTATTCAGCCTTTGTACATTTAAATATCAGCTCTCTTTGTCCATCCCCTAAACTGTGTTTTACAAGAGTTGCCTCCGATAAACCTCTCCGATAATCTATGCATTCAACAGTGAGGCCTTGCTTTTGCAGCCTTGATGAAAAATCCAAACCATGCAGTCTGAATAAATCAGGCTCTCCGTAAAATTTTAATTTTTCTTCAGGTGTAATTATGTTGCTGTCTTCAAATGTTACATCTGAAGTCAGATTTATTAAGCTCATAATCAAAGCAATACCTGTATCAGATAATACTCTTTTAATTTCCCTGACAGCTTTTTCTTCATCGGGCACATGCCCAAGTACATGAGAACAAATTATAAAATCAAAATAATTATCCGGAAACCGGATATTTGTGATATCAATAACATTTCTTGCATGAGCAGGGTTTAAATCTCCATCAATATATTCAATATCAAGCTTTTTAAGTATCTTAAACAAAGAATACTCAGGTGCAAAATGCAATACTTTCAGGTTTTTATTTCTGAAAATTTCCGTTTCATGATTCAGATACAGTAACAATAATCTTGTCCTTTCAAGAGAACCGCAGAAGGGACATTCAGCATTATACCTTTTTATGTTTCCTTTCGGGAGAAATTTTCTGAATGATTTATTACAACAATTGCAGTAAAACTGGCTGCCTGAATAAAGTGGAGATAATAACCGGTTCAGAAGAATCCTGATCTTAATCCTGTTTCTTTCCGCAACAAGATTTTGATATACTTTCTTAATCATGTTCTTTGTATTTCATTCTTATTAAGGAAAGACTTCAAAACAAAATACAAATATTCAGATTTTATTATCTTCTCAGCAATACCTGCATTACTCTCAACCGGGATCCTATGCAAGTGTCTTTTATTAAAATCGTCTTTCAAACCTGAAGTACCAAAAGACAATCTGCAGTTTTCCGTATCATACAACCAGTCAAAAAATTCAATACGAACCCCTTCGTCACTAAAAGGAAAAGAAAAATATTTAGTTTCAATATTGAATTTTTGCATTAAGAAGGTGAAACTATTCATCACCTGGGCCTTCTGATCATTAAGACTGATTTCTTTAAAATGAGGATGATCAACACTATGGGAACCTATAGTAAAACCCCGATGTATCAGATCATTTACTTCATCTGACTTTAAATATGGCTGCTCTGTTCTGAGATATTCGTCAAAGTCTAAACCAAGATTTTTAGAAAAAGAGTCGATTATTATCAGGTCGTCATATTTCAATTGCAGTAATGCTTGTTTTAACGATGACCTGTTGGATGCAATAACTCCGGGAATTTCTGGCAGTTTATTATTGTGTTTCTCATAATTACATTCAAGGCAGCTTATTATCAGGGCAATCTTATATCGATAAAATAATTCTTTGTTATCAATGAACTGAGTATTGAGGAAGAATGTTGCCGGTATACTTTTTTTTTCTAAAATAGGAGCAATAATACTGTATACTCCTTTTAATCCATCATCGAAAGTCAAATGGAAGACAGGTTTTTTTAACGGTTTCTGCCGGATTACAACTTCAAATAGTTCAGAAAGGGATATCGGTTCAAAATGGCTGCAAAAAAAATCAATGTCCGAAATAAATTGCTTAGTATTTCTTATTGTATAAAGATGATTAACATGCGGTAATGGTTCGTCACTGATTGTATGATAAAAGGGTAATAATATTTTTCTTGAAGTCAGTTTAATCAGCTTGTCAACAGGAACTAAACCGGAAGGTATGTAAAGAAATTTTCTGGCATTCATTCAATAAAAATAAACATAATATACTAAAATATGCTATCTTTAATTTGTATGTTTTTGATTATAACCAATTCTAAATATTAATCTAAAATAACTAAGAAAATGAGTAAAAAACTGATGATCACAGCTTTGATCCTGATACCAATGCTGTTCTCATGTACAAGCAAGAATGAATCAGGCTCCAAATTCGGCGGTGTCCAGATAGGCGCCATTACCTACAGCTGGCGAAGCATGCCGGGAGGCGTTGAAAACATAATTAAATATTGTAAGGAAGCCGGCATCACCTCCATTGAACTTATGAGCAATGATGTCGAGGAATACCTTGGTGCGCCAAAAAATCCTTTGATGGGAATGTTCGGACCCCGTCCGGGGGCACAACCCCCTGCCGGTGCTGCACCCGCCCCTGGTGTGCCGCCTGCCGGTCCTCCCGCTCCTGGTCCCGGCGCTCCTGTAGCCGGAACTCCTGGTCCTGGCGCTCCTCCTGCAGGCGGCCCTCCTGCCGGATTCCGTCCCAGATTTGAGATAACACCTGAAATGCAGGCTGAAATTGATAAGTACAATCTTGAGATGAAGACCTGGCGTCTGTCACTCCCAATGTCAAAATTCGAAGAGGTACGTAAGATGTTCAGCGACGCCGGAATAAGTATTCCTATTGTAAAGTTCTCGCCTGCCAGGTGGTCGGATGAAGAAATTGACTATGCTTTCAATGCTGCTAAAGCTCTGGGTGCTAAAGGCGTAAGCGAAGAAATAGGGGAAGAAGCAGTTAAAAAGCTTGGACCAATTGCAGAGAAGCACGGAATGTACGCAATATTTCACAATCACATGCAGTTTGCAGAACCCGGTTTCAGCTATGATCCATTCATTGCTGTCTCACCTGCCGTAATGTTTAACTTCGATGCAGGACATTTTTACGGTTCAACAGGCTTACATCCGAATACGATAATCGAAAAATATCATGAAAGGATATTCAGTATCCACCTTAAGGATAAGACCGGTCCGAATACCATCCCGGCTAACGAAAACCAGGTATGGGGAAAGGTTGAAGTGCCTATTGAGGATGTTCTCTTACTGATACAGGAAAACAAATGGCCGATTTACTGCGACATTGAACTTGAATACGATGTAAAACCATGGTCAAATGCTGTAAAAGAAACTAAAACCTGTGTTAAATATGCAAGACAGATACTTTTACAGGATTAACTCACACAGGTAATAAAATAAAAGAGGGTGTCAGTATGATACCCTCTTTTAATTCAAAATAAACTGATCTTTAAGTAGTTTTCCCCGGAGGGAGTGTTGAACGCTTTCTGGAATATGGTATAGTAAAACTGAAAAGACTTCCTTCTCCGGGCGCTGATCCCAGCCAGATCCTTCCTCCAAGCAATTCCACATAAGCTCTACAGATTGAAAGGCCTAGTCCTGTACCTGAATATTGCCTCGATACTGCGTCGTTGTCTGCCTGGTAAAATCTGTCAAATACCTTAGCCTGATGCTCCTTCGCTATACCCATGCCGGTGTCTTTCACAAAGAACTCCAGAAAATCATCATTCAGAGCATAGCCAAAGCTTATCTTACCCTCCTTCGTGAACTTGAACGCATTGTTTATCAGATTTGAAAGGATCTGGATAAGCTTGGTCCCGTCAGTCATTATTTTAGCATCCTTATCCGGCAGAGGGATCTTCAAACTTAATGTTATATTTGATGGTTTTTGCTTATAGGCGTACTGTTCGCTAAGCTTTCTCAGTTCACTGTTAACATTAATTTCTTTTATATTGATCTTAACCTGTCCGCTTTCGATACTCGCAAGATCAACTATGTCGTTGATTATTGAAAGAAGGTGATTACCGCTTTGAAAAATAACATCTACGAATTGTTTCCTGTCAGCTTCCGTTAAACCCGGCTCATTCAACAGCGAGGAGAATCCTAAAATAGCATTCATAGGAGTTCTGATCTCATGAGATACATTATGAAGGAATGCTGTCTTTAGCCTGTCACCTTCTTCTGCTTTTTCCTTAGCTGCAATCAGCTCTGCTTCAACCTTTTTACGCTCAGTGATATCTCTGAAGCTCCATACGCGCCCTAATGCTTTACCGCCTATTTTCTGGGGCTGGGAATAACGGTCAAAAAAGGTCTTTCCGTCTTTGAACTCAATCAAATCCCGGGTTACAGCTTCAGGATCTGCATAAAGTTGTTTTACTTTAGCGATAAAAGCTTTAGGATCCTTCAACTGACCGAGCACAAAATTCAGAGCAGCTTCGTCATTATTCAGTTTTAAAATCTCATCAGGGATATGCCACATTTCAGCAAATTTCCTGTTATACTGTACAATCCTGCCCTCCGTATCTACAACCAGTATCCCGTCTGCTGTCGATTCAAGTGTTGCCTTAAGGAGGGAGAATGATTTATCCAGCTCTGCCTTGGCCGTTCTTCTGGCTGTTATATCTTCAATCGTTACCAGCGAGAACTGGAATTCCCCTTTTTTGTTACGGATCAGAGTCACTGTTGTTGATCCCCAGATTACAGAACCATCTCGTCTAATATATCTTTTTTCAGTATGGTATACCGGAATATCCTTTTTGATCAGGCGCAGCAGGGAGACATCATCATTACTTATATGATCAGGATGAGTGAAGTTCCTGAAAGTCATTCCAATAACATCTTCTTCATTATATCCCAGCATCGAACAAAAAGCTGAATTTGCCTTTAGTATGCCCATATCCTTTCCTGTCATAATCATACTGAATGGGCTCTCCTCAAAGATCTTACGGAATTTATCCTCGCTATCTCTCAGTATCTCCTCTGCATGTTTTCTTTCAGTAATATCGCGGCCTATCGACTGGTAAAATGGTA
>JAPLDX010000034.1 GCA_026391215.1 Bacteroidia bacterium | reverse complement strand
AGTATTTATGCCACCTGATTCCTGTCCGCGATAAAATTCCCCGTTCAGGTTTATGCATCCTGCGCCTCCTCCCAGCATGAACCACCATCCTTCCACACGGACAGCATCAACGTTGTAAGTATTTTTTGTCAGGTTGAATCCGTAATAGTTTGATTCCACATTAATCAAAGGTTTATTGTTCTCATAATTCAGATTCAGTGCTTTCTCTGCCGGTTTCACGTATTCAGCCGGAAGCCAGTTACACCATGATTCGTTTGAGCAATCAGGTGAGAGATTTTGCACCGTTTGTCCAAGCAAATGTTTTTTGGGAAGAGATTCCTCTGCCTGAAGAAAAGCCTCTTTCATTTCATTAATCCATGGCATAACCAGACTGTCGGGAAGGAATAAGACACTGCCACCGGGCAGTCCCTGCAAAGAAGGTTCATCACAAATGTCATATATCAGATTGTCATATTTATTTAATTCGGTAGTAATTTTTTTTATGTATGCTTTTTGATACTTTACTACATCCCGGTTGCGAATATCCGTTGAAGTAAATAATCCGCATTCCTTGTCTTCATACTGTCCGATATTCTGGATATTGTTTTCATGATACATTGCCATAAGAGGCCAGCAATCATTATACATCCCATTAAAGAAAGCAATTTCAACAATGATATCTTTTTCCCGGGCAAGTTCGACAAAATCGTTCAACCGGTCAAAGTACTCCTGATTCCATTTATCCAGGTCATACTTAAATGAAGGCTGCCCCGATTCTGCTAAAAGTGGATTTGCTCCAGGCTGGTCGGACTTTGCCCATGGTAATAATTGCCTGCCCTGTAGAGGCCCTAACGGATTTCCTTTAAGATATTTATCAGGAGGTTCGAACATTGCGCCGGGATAGATCCTGGTCAGGTTCATGTCATTGCGTTCCAGGTATTCAAGATACTTCACATAATCAAAATCCCTATCTATCACTGCTCCATAATGATGATCAGAAGTGATAAGGACAAGCGGTTTACCCTTGTAATAGAAATAATGGTTATTGTCCGGACAAACAGTAATAATTGAATTATTACAGGCAATTGTCATCAGACAGATAACAACAACTACGGATAACAAAATATGTTTTTGCATATCATTTTTGATTTATTCTCTTGCTTGTTCAGATTTCAGATTTACCACGTCTTTACAATGATTTCGAGGATCCTTTGTTTATTAATCAAATTTAAGTCAAAGCAGGGCTGAAAGCAAAAATTTGTTTGCTCGCGATTTGTTAGATTTTGTGGTTCATATAACCGGCTTTCATTATTGAAATTTGTTAGGGCTATTTTGAAGGTAATCTCTAAAATTCTCCTCTGAATAAAGTAAATGGCATATTGTCTGATTCTGCACCTCTTGTAAGCAATGATCTTAATCGTATTGTATCAGATAATATTTCATTAAAGAAGGTCTCTCTTTTTGTCTAAAAGTACCCTGTTCAAAGCAGTACTTGCTATGCAGAATCCTGCAAACAAATGCAGAACACACAGAGAGTTACAGAGTTTAGCGAAACCTATTTGCGTTTTTAAAACAGGTCCCGAAAAAGACTCCTTTTCTGGGAGTTCTGGTTCACATTTTCCTGTTTTGAGCGGTTTTTAGTCCCATTAAAACATAACTGTTTGATAAGTAGCAAATAAGAGATTTATTTGTTGTAAATATGGGTGTCTCGCCATTGACGATAACACGAATCCGGGAGATTACCTTCGGTGAGCTCGTCCCGCCAGAGCGGGACTCGGTTTCTCACTTCTCCGCCTGCCAGCTGATATGTTACTACTAATGACAACATTTCATAAGTAAAACATTATATGATATTTATTATGTTTTCAAGTGTTCTGAACTATTGATTTGTGATTGCTTGCCTGAATAACTCAAGATAAATGGGCAGGAGTGCTGGGGATCCCTCGCTAGCACTCGGGATGACACCGTGGGTTTGTGGTATAGGGGGAAAGAAGTGGCGATTCGCATTAAAATATCAAACAGGACAAATAGTTTGCGAATCGCCACTTCTTTCCCCACCCTTGCAAAATAATAAATTGTCATTCCGAAGCGCAGCGAGGAATCTCCTGATTTCAGCAGGGAAATGACAGAGAGAAGGATTGCATCAATAGATACCATTATTATATCTGCTTTAGAGCAAATAGCCAATCTTAAAATATTATAATTTTTTGTAATTTAGACCTCATAATAGTGTCATCAATAATCTGCTAGTCAATGAGAACCCAGGTATATTATGTTTATATCTTAACAAATACACATCATAATGTTCTTTATACTGGAGTTACCAATGACTTAGAGAGAAGGTGTTATGAACATAAACAAAAGAAGATAAAAGGATTTACACAGAAATATAATGTTGATAAACTGATTTATTTTGAAAGATTTGATTTAATTGATTTAGCAATAGACAGGGAAAAACAGATTAAAGGGTTTTCAAGAGAAAAAAAACTTGCACTTATTAATCAGTTTAATAAAGAATGGAAGGAATTATCACATACAGGATTATTTAAGACCCGTTTGTAAATTTATTAATGTCATTCATGATAAGTTTTTTGATTTGATTTGTCTATCTATCTTAATTTTGGGTGTCCTTCACACAAAACAAGAAAAAACCTTGATATTGTTGTGTATCAAGGCTTTATTCTTTTTTTTTTGCTCCCCAGGTAAGACTCGAACTTACGACCCACGGATTAACAGTCCGTTGCTCTAACCAACTGAGCTACTGAGGAATTTCAAAATATGCCAAAATTATTTAGCGTGCCAAAAATACAGGCTTTTAGTGAATTTAACAATATCTTTGTTGAAATTTTTTGTTTATGAAGAGTATCCTCGGCATTGGCAATGCCCTTGTTGATATTATGACGCTCATCAATGATGATCAAATCCTTGAAAGATTCTCATTGCCCAAAGGCAGTATGACACTTGTAAACAGCGATAAATCAAAGCTTGTTAAAAATGATACTTCGGGTTTCAGAAACACTTTTGCTTCAGGAGGATCCGCTGCCAATACCATTCATGGCCTTGCTATGCTTGAAACAAAATCGGGTTTTATAGGATCTGTCGGTAAAGATGAAACAGGCGATTTCTTCGAAAATGATATGAAAAAATCCGGCGTCAACACTATACTGTTCAGACGTGAATCCCCAACAGGAACTGCAGTAGCACTTATATCGCCTGACTCCGAAAGAACGTTTGCCACCCACCTGGGTGCCGCTGTTGAGCTAGGGGCAGATGATCTTAAGCCGGAATATTTCAAACCATATAAGATCCTTTATATGGAGGGCTATCTTATTATTGACAGATCGCTTGTAGAAAAGGCCTGTCGGATCGCCAGGGACAATAACATGGAAATAGCTCTTGATCTCGCAAGTTATAATGTTGTTAATGAGAAGCTTAGTGATTTTAAGTATATTATCAGCAACTATGTCGATATTCTCTTTGCCAACGAAGAAGAGGCAAGATCTTATACAGGTCTTGGACCAGTTGAGGCGTTGGACAAATTAGCTGACCAGGTCAGTATTGCAATCATAAAAACCGGGAAAGAGGGTTCTCTTATAAAACGCGGTGAGGAACTGGTAAAAGTCGGTGCACTTCCGGTTCTATGTAAAGACACCACAGGTGCAGGCGACTTGTATGCTTCAGGATTCCTGTATGGTTATTCCAATGACCTGCCTCTTGAGAAATGCGGGGTGCTGGGAACCCTCCTGGCAGGCAATGTGATCAAAATGATCGGGGCAAGAATTCCTGATAATAAATGGCCGGCTTTAAGAAAAAGTGTTTCAAAGATATTTGCGGAATAACTGATTAATAATATTTACAGCTTCTATGGGAAAAAAAATACCACTGTTTATTGCAGCTATTCTTCAGATAATAATTCTAAATGCTTGTAAAAAAGAATCGGTAACTCCTGATATTACTTTCACCAGTTCAGCTTTTACGGTTGTTGAAGATAATCCCCTGGCATCTGTCAGTATCCCTGTAAAACTGTCGGGTATTTCTGATGAAGCGGTCAGCGTTGACTATATTACAGAAGACAGTACGGCGTTGGCCGGTAAGGATTATACAGCAATTACTGCCGGGAAGCTGACATTTCAGCCTGGTGAAATTTTAAAGACAATTGAGGTAAGTATTCTTTTGGATACTGCACAGAAGCGGGACGTTTATTTCAGGATTATTTTAAGTAACCCTGTTAATGCCGTTCTGACCGCAACCGGTGCTACAATTAAGATTATAAATGTCGATTATACAAGCCTCGTATGGAGCGACGAATTTAATACTGCATCACTGAACACCGGTACCTGGAATTATGAGCTTGGAGCCGGAGGCTGGGGCAATAATGAGCTTCAGACTTATACAAACTCAGTAAACAATGTCCATATCGATACGGGATATCTGCATATTACTGCTCTCAATCCATCATGGACATATTATACATCAGGCAGAATAACCACTCAGGGGAAGAAAGAATTTACATGGGGCAGGATTAATATACGGGCTAAACTTCCTGAAGGACAAGGAATATGGCCTGCATTATGGATGCTTGGGGGAAATTTTTCATCCGCCGGATGGCCTAAATGCGGTGAAATTGACATTATGGAGCTTCTCGGGAAAGCGCCTTCTGTAGTCTACGGGACTGTTCACTGGGATGCAAACGGCTATGTGAGCAGGTCAAAAAGCTATACCCTGTCGGGCAGCAGTTTCAGTACCGGATTTCATGTTTTCAGCCTTGTATGGACCTCTAATAATTTTAAATGGCTGGTCGATGGTAAGGAGTTTTTTAATCTGAGCCGCAGCGAGATCAGTGCTTTTCCATTTGACCTTCCACAGTTCTTCATCTTTAATTTAGCAGTAGGCGGGAACTGGCCTGGAAGTCCGGATCAGACCACTCATTTCCCGCAGCATATGATAGTAGATTATATTAGAGTCTATCAGTGAGACCTTGATTTTTTTACCTTGTAGCCGCTGATCCCAAAATAAAATATAAACGCAAAACATACCAGTGGCACAATAAATCCCAGCGCCATTGTCGATACATCTGCAATGCGTCCCATGAGTACCGGGATAAGTGCTCCGCCGACAATTGACATCACAAGGAATGAGGAGGCTTTTTTTGTCAGAGGTCCCAGCTCCTTTATGCCGAGTGCAAAGATTGTCGGAAACATTACCGACATGAAGAAATATGTTGAAAACAGGGCTATCACAGATATCCATCCAAGCCCGCTGACCACAAGAGCCATAGTTATGACATTCATAATTGCATAGAATGCCAAAAGCCTGTTTGGACGAATAATACGCATGAATATCGTGCTTCCTGTAAACCTTCCCAGCCAGAATAATCCAAATCCTCCAAATGCCAGAATTTTTGAGGCTTCAAGATTGTTTATCGCCGGCATTTCTTCAGTTACATAATTGATAAAAAAACTGTTTATCCCGGTCTGTGCTGCAACATAAAAAAACTGTGCAACCACGGCAAGCACAAAATGAGGATGTTTTAAAAGGTCCGAAAATTTTCCTGATGATGCCTCATCGTTTTCAGATTGAGTATCTTCCTTTATTTGCGGGAAATGGACGCGCCAGAAGAAGATTGCAACAATCAGAACAAGCGTACCGATTAAAATATATGGAAGGGCAATTGATGCAAATTTGTTCTCACTTGTACCTGTTCCGGAAAATATAAGCATCCCTCCCACCAGCGGTCCTGCTATCCATCCTAATCCATTGAATGACTGTGAAAAGTTAATTCGCCTTGCGCCCGATTCCGGCGGACCGAGAATGGTAGTATACGGATTGGCAGCTGTTTCAAGGCAGGTGAGTCCGCAGGCAATTATGAAAAGACAGAAAAGGAAACTTCCGAAAGTCTGCATCAGGGTTGCAGGAAACATAAGGAATGCTCCGCCTGCAAAAAGGAGCAGTCCGAAGATTATACCCTTTTTGTATCCTGCTTTTTGCATCAGCAAGCCTGCAGGAAGCGCCATCAGGAAATATCCTCCGTAGAAGACGAACTGAAGAAAGGCTGATTTTGCCTTTGACATGCTAAGCAGTTCCTGAAAATGCTTATTGAGAACATCGATACATCCGTGAGCAAAACCCCATAAAAAAAACAGGCTCGTCACAAGGATGAATGGGATCAGAAATCCCTGATAAACAAATTTCTGCTTGTTATTACTAACGGAAACGTCACTGGTCATGGAATCCTGTATTTTATCAATACAAGATTGTCATGATTTGTGACTTTTCCTATACTTAACCCAAAATTAAAATTCTGAGATTTATTTTACTAAAAGATTCACCTTCAGCTTGAACTCATCATAGATGGTTTTATCTCCAAGATTGTCGAAGAATGAACCCGATCCGTAGCGGACATTGTATTTTGTTCTGTCAACAACAATATTTGCATAAAACCATGTACCGTCATCTTTCTTCTGCATTGTAGCCTTGAATTCAATAGGATTTGTAATTCCTTTAATTGTCAGATCTCCTTTAACGACTGCGGTACCTTTATCGAAGGCTGAGCTTTCGGTAATGACAATTTTTGATAACGGATATTTTTCAACTCCGAAAAAATCATCCGATTTCAGATGCTTCTCAAGCATTTCACTTCCTTTGTCTTCCTTGATACTTGTCATATCAATGTCAAATTCTCCTGATATAATTTTATTATCCTGCCAGTTCAGCCAACCCTCCTGCAGTTTAATTGTTCCCGTATGCTCTCCGGTTACTTTTTCACCAAGCCATGATAAGGTGGTTTTTTCTGCATCTGCATTAAATTTAATCTGTGCATTCATTGTTACTGTAATTAACATTATTGCGATAAAAAAAACTGCATTTTTCATATTATACATTTTTGTGTGTTGAATCTTAAACAAACGATTCAACAACAATGTTCATTTGCGAATAAAGAATGATTATAACTTATGGATATTCAATCCGCCGCTGATCTCGAATACCATGCCGGTTGAGAAATCCCAGTCGCCACGTGCAATTGATGCAATGGCTTTTCCTATATCCTCCGGTATACCCCACCGGTTTTGAGGCACCCGTCCTTCATTGATCATCTTGTCATACTTATCCTTGACTTTTATGGTCATGTCGGTCTGAACAATTCCGGGACGGACTTCATAGACACGGATATTTTCTTTTGACAATCTGTCAGCATATATGGTTGATGCCATGCTGAGCCCGGCTTTTGATATACAATATTCAGCCCTGTTAGTGGAGGACAATGTAGCCGATACGGACGAAATAAATACTATAACAGGTTTATAATCAGATATTTGGTCTTTTAGCCAGATCATCTCTTTCGCGACCTTCTGTGCAAAGAAAAATGGGCCCTTCAGGTTAATATTCATTACCCTGTTATAGCTCTCTTCCGACATTTCAAGAAGATCGTTACGCTGAAGCGGAGCTACTCCTGCATTATTTACCAGGAAATCTATCCTGCCGTACCTTTCAAGGATATTTGAAACCACTTCTGTCTGGCAACCTGTACATGAAATATCAAGTCCGATCGGGAAAAACTCTGCTCCTCTCTTTTCAATCTCAGGAGCAAGTATTTCCATCCCTTCACTGTCTACGGAACGTGCTATTGCTGCGATGTCAAAGCCTTCAGATGCAAGGGAAATTGCTATTGCCCTGCCGATCCCTCTGCTGGCGCCTGTAATAACTGCTACAGGTTTATGATTCATCGTAATCGGGTATTACCAGGTTTTACAGAAAATCCGGCGGTAAAGGTAATAATTTGGGCAATACGGTCAACACTCCCCGAGAATATCTTCGGTGAAATCCTTCCAGATCTTCTCAAACCAAAGATCCTGAACGGGTATTTCCCTGACTTTCACAAGCTTCTTTGTTGTTCTTTCATCACTTAAACCAACCTCAAGAATCTCTATTTCGATTTCCCTGTCGTACCTGCACAGATCAGGTTTCCAGTTTCCGTCGGTAATATCATTAAGCAGGCAGGTTTGATTTTCTGTCACAAGGTATGATCCTCTGCTCCTGCCTCCCTTTTCAAGGTATGTCTTTATCGCATCGAGATAAATATAATGGGTCAGGCAGTGGTCACTCAGCAAAAAGGCTTCAGACAGCTCTTTTACAGAACCGGCAGATATCTGTTCATGAAGCTGTTTTTTCATTTCCTCCGCTTCTGCAAATGCGGCTGTTACTTTCTGCAGGCTCCTGATAATGCCTCCTGCTTCCGACATTCGCTTCCTTATCTCTCTCAGGAACTGACGGTTTCCGTATGCTTTCCCCGGAGTAAGCCATCTTTCAGCAAGTGTTAGTTCTGAGTCAATCTGTTCTTTTGCCTCATTCAGCAATTCATCTGATCCGGGAACGGGGGTATTGTATTTTGCAGATATAAACTGCGCTGCCCTGTAGCTTCCCACCTGTCCTGAATTCAGTGCTGCCCCGCCCGGCCTGTAAACTCCATGGGAGCCATTCACCTCACCTACGGGGAAGAGGTGTTTCAGATCAGATTCCCACCATATCCCGGCCTTGAGACCACCGTTGTTATGCTGAACACACACCGATACCTGAAGAGGTTCCCGGGCAAGGTCTATCCCGTGCTCCTTATAAAGTGAATATGCCGGACCATTAAGTGCAAGAAGCCTATCCAGCGGACTCTCCTTTAATGCACCTGATCTGTTCAGGAAATCAAATACCTCCTTATCAAGATTCTCAAATGAGAATGATTCTCCCTTTAGAAAGGAAGGATTTTGTGAATAATCAATATATACATTCCGCTGCTTTTCACATATTTCCCTGAATATCAGAAGATCTATCAATGAAGAACCATGGTTTTCAATCCTTCGGGGATCAAAGGGCCATTGATTTCCTTTCATGAATATTGCTTTCGATAATGATTTAATGTCAGGAAAGAAATCGTTCAGGAATTCTATTCTGTCCGAGCCTCTTTTGTCTGTTGAAATGTACCTGGGTATTGCCTGCTGATAGCTTCCGGAAAGGTTCCACCTGAATTTTGTCGAAGCTATCCCGAATTGTGATTCTGTAAGGTTCTGCCCGGTGGCGCCTGCTTTGAATGCCATGCCGATTGATCCGCTCTGCGACAATGGATAAACGCTTGTTTCATAAATACCCGCCGGACCGCCGGTACCAAGGATAATATTCATGCAGTTGAACAGGACAAATCCTTTAAAAGGATCTTTTGCTTTCATGTTTATTGCAAGCGCGCCAATTACTTTTGTCCTGTTTCTGTCAGTCAGAAGAGCAATAACCTGGTGCCGGTCCAGTATTTTTATCCTCCGCCTTTTCACCTCTCCGGCAAGAACTTCAAACATCTTCTTTGAAGTATATGGACCTGCAGAAGTAGCCCTTGAACGAGGGTCATTATCAGTTTTATATCCTGCCCAGCTTCCGTATTTATCGCGGGGAAACGGTACACCGAGACTGACAAGATTCATGAATGCCTGAACCGAACCCTGCGCCTCGCAGAGGGCAATATCACCATGCATGCACTTCCCGTCATAGAGGTCTCTTGCCATTTCAATGACTGAATCGCCTTTCTCTCCGCTGAGCGAAAGCTTATAATATGTTTGCTTATCCGAACCTGCATTATTTGAAGTTCCTGCCCCCCACTTTGTTGTAGCAATGACAATATCCTTCTGCCCTGATGAATGCAGTGAAACAGCTGCATTCAGTGATGCTGCTCCGCTACCTATTATAAGAGTATTAGCTTCGTAACAGGTTAAATCAAAGTTTCTGATATTCCTTGTTTCAGTGTCCATCGGCTATCAGTTTTTTCAGTTCAACTCCATAAATTTCTCTGTCCTGAATAACACATCCTCCCGGTTTGAAACTGCTAATAAGACGGGTGCATCCTGAACAGGTGATACAGCATTTTCCGGGATCAGCTTTGCCTTTATTTATAATGTCTGACGGCATTGAGGGATATGCAAATGAATTTCTTCCAAATCCGATAAAGGAAGCTCCGCCATTTGTAAGAACTGCAGCACCCGCATGGGGAGCGTATTGCCTCAGCCAGGAATATGCTGAGCCCACAAACGAAATTGCCCGAAATCTTTTTTGAAAAAGGGCGGTGCCATTTATCATTCTCACAACGCCTTCAAGAGGGTACTCTGCCGGAACATTAAACCCGGGCAGGGGATTATCATATGGACGTGTTATATGCGAATTGAAATACGGGCTCCCCATGCTTAAATTGATCATCTGTATTCCCTTCTGCTGTAACCCTTCGACAAGCTTTAATGGTTCAGTGAAATCAGCCTGTCCGGTCTCATTAACACCAAAACCTCCCTGGTACAAATCTGAAATGTTCAAACGTGTTGTTACGATAATATCAGGGACCTCATCCTTTATCCTGTCAATCGTCTCAAGCATGAATCTGAATCTCTTTTCCGTTTCTTCACCTCCGAAAATACTCTTTTCCCGGTTTTTTGCAGCAAGAAGTTCAACCACCAGGTAACCATGGCAGGCTTTGATATCTATAGCATCAAACCCTGACCGGAAAGACAAACGGGAAGCAATAACATATTGATCCTGGATCCTTTTAAGATCGTCATCTGAAAGAATAAAAGGTGCTGTTTTATCAAGAACCGGATTTAATGAAGCGACGCGGGGTGCGGATTTTCCTTCAGGATTGCTGTAACGCCCGGAATGGGTAAGCTGGATCACCAGCATCGGATTAAACCCGTTCTTATTGGCATGTTTCCTGATGTCCCCATTCAGGAAGGAATATTTATCCTGACTTTTTTTCTGCATCCAGAGTTGCCGGGGATTTGATCTCCCGTCAGATGAAACCGAGACTGCTTCAAACCAGATTATCCCGCTGCCCCCTTCAGCATAGCGAAGGTATCTTCTTCTTGAAAGATCCGAGGGAGAGCCATCATATTCTCCATCGTGCCCCTCCATAGGCTGAACAACCATCCTGTTAGTCACGGGAAAGCCATTCACAATTGCGGATTCGGTAAGCGGGCTAAGGTCTTCAGAATAAGGCATATCCAGGTTCAATTCCCGGGCTTTTAGAATAAGCTGATCTTTGCTTTTATAACTGAATCTCCCGTGCATTTAGTGAATTCTTTTCCTTATTATGCCTTCTTTCTGAAGTTCACCGACCTGGGACTTAGCCATGATCTCCTCAGCAACGAACCAGAATAATAATCAATCAGCCTTATCCGAAGAAGGAATCTTACGAAAATCTTTGGGATGAAAAAAAGAAGAAGTCCTGTCAGCCCGGTAATAATTCCAGTTATAAGATTGTCAGTCACTATGAAGACCTGGATCAAAATTCTTCTTATCCCTTTTTCATGTTTATGAATATACAGATGCCTTGATATCTGAACTTCGCATTTTGATACTGCTGTTGTTCTTAGGTCTTCCCTGGTGCTTCCACCATGATTATGTTCAATTGAAATATTATTATAAAGAGCAACTTCTCCTCCTTTGTTCCTTGCACGGCGGCATAGGTCAACATCTTCTGAATACATCCAGAAATCCTCATCAAATCCATTCAACATTGCAAAAATGTTCCTGCTCATCATCATTACTGATCCGGAAACCCAGTCTGGGAATGTCACCTCTTTCAGATTTCCTTTCAGCTCCCTCCCGGTTCTTTCCCAGGGAAATGATCCCGAGGACTTACTCTCTTTCCCGTCTTCCCTGACCTGACGGCAGGATATAATATAATATGATGGATTTGACCTGGCAGCATCCAGAAGTTTCTTTATCTCTTCCTCTCTTGCTACAGTATCTGGATTAAGAATTAGGAAGTAATCACCTGTAGCTTTTGAGCAACCCAGGTTGCATCCATTTGAATATCCTCCGTTTATGTTGTTATGAATAAACCTGAACTTTGAAAATCTATTTTCAATCTCCATAAAAGATTTATCTTCCGGACTATTGTTCACCACAATAACCTCCATGCTGAAGTTTTTCCCGGTAAAAGAATTCAGCGCTTCAAGACATTTTGTAAGCCTCTCCCTGCCCCTATAACTTACTATTACTACCGACAAATCCATTTCAGAGTTTCTTCACCAATAATGCAATATAATATAATTACTTCATACTAATTCTCCTCTTCTCCCTTTCCCTCCTTCTCCTCTTCCTCATCCATCCATTTATATACCGGCCTTTGCGGTCCTTCCTTCCTGTACCAGACCGCGAGTACTATTCCTGAAAAAAAACCAAGCATATGGGATTCCCAGGATACATTCTTATATACTCCGGGAAATATGCCCCATACCATTTCACCATATAGGAAAACCACTAGCAGGGACAATGCTATAAGCCTGAAATAGCGACGTATGATGCCGCTGAAAAACAGGAATGAGGCAAGCCCGTATACAAGTCCGCTGGCGCCAATGTGCCATGCCGCCCTGCCTCCGAACCAGACAAGCACCCCCGTCAGAAAATATGTCCATGTAAATACTTTTAATGCTATTTCTGAATAAAAATAGAACAGGGCAATAGAGAGCAGCAAAAGTGGCAATGAATTATTGAACAGGTGTGTGAAGTCGCCGTGAATGAACGGAGAAAAGATTATTCCCGGCACTCCTTTTACCGATAACGGGTAAATCCCCAGACCTGAAAGATCAATTTCGAAAAGTACCTCGATGATCTTAACCAGCCACATCAGGAATACAAACGTTCCGGGAATGATCAGGCTAAGGAGAAATTTTTTCCTGTAAAATGAACTTTCGGTTTTAATATCAGACATAATTTGTCTTGCAATCTAATTCTCCCTTTCTCCCCCTCTCCTTTTCTTTTTTCTAGTCTCTGCCGGGAAATACGATGCCAGCAGCTTTTCTGATCCTGTCAAGTGTTTTTATCAGGTCCAGACTGAACGAGAGCGGGACAACAGGGCTTTCGATCAGCCCTTTATCAAGACATTTCATCACCTCCTCACCCTCCCAGTGATAACCCATTGCCGGGGGATTGAAAACAAATTCCTGTTTTTCGGAGCCATGCAATTCAAGAATTACTTTCTGATTCATATCCCTGCCCCGGGTCACTGTCAGATTACCCTTTTCACAATAGATCTCACATCCTATTCCGATGTTTGTCCTGAATGAGCTGTAAAGCGAAGCCATCCTGCCATCCTGATAACTGAAAATCACACTGAGCGATTCCTCCGAACCTGTATCTCCGAATATTGCAGTGGCTTTTATATCTGAAGGAACCCCAAGAAATGTCAATGCGTCAATAACAGGATAGATGCCAATATCAAGGAGCGAGCCGCCTCCAAGAGCAAGGTTGAATTTCCTGTCATCAGGATGGTATGGCGGTATGAAAGAAAAATAACCATCAAGATGAACTATTTTCCCCAGTATCCCTGATTTGAGAATTTCATTTGCCTTTTTATAAAATGGCTGAAAAGGGGGCCATAATGCTTCCATCAGGAAGACATTCTGCTTCTTTGCCTCAATGACCATTTCCTTGACTTCTTTAGCATTAAGTGCAAACGCCTTTTCACATATTACATTCTTCCCGTTTCGCAGACACAACATTGTATGTTCATGATGATATGAATGGGGCGAAGCTATATAAACTATTTCAAGCGATTTATCAGATGCCAGCTCTTCATAGCTTCCATAGTATTTCTCAAATCCGTAGTCTGATGCAAAAAGTCTTGCCCTCTTCAGATCACGGGAACCGACTGCATATAATTCAGTATTCTTAAGCAGCTTAAGACCTTTTGTGAATTTAGCTGACATCTTACCGGGGGCAAGAATCCCCCATTTGTATTTCTTCATGAGTATAAAATTAGCAGGATAAATATAGGGAATAAAATTACATGTACTCACCCCCCAACCCCTTATCTGCTTCGTAAAGATGGGGCATATAGTCCTGAATATGAGATTATTACCCTCCCTTTAATAAAATCTCATCCCCCTACCCCCTTCTCCCAAGAGAGAAGGGGAAATTATCTCATTATGAATGTATTAGCCCCTCCCTCTCTGGGGGAGGGGTTGGGGAGAGGTTTATCTTGCAGAAAGGGGGATAAAAAGGGTTTGAGTTCATTTGATAGAAAAATGGCGTTAAAACCACCAAAAGAACCTTCCAAAGAGAAATCATTAAAAAATTAACAAAATATTTTAATCCATATCTTACTCATTATCTGTTTCTTACAAAATATTATTAAAAATAGTATAATTATTTTACTACTATGTATTGCATAGTATTAATATATTTATATATCTTTGTATTGTCATGTTACTTGTATAGTATAGTAGTAAATATTTAAAAGAACCATGAAAATAACAGTCAGCATCAATCTCGGGGGCTACTCATTCAATATAGATGAGGATGCCTATGCCGAATTAAAAAGGTATCTGAAGAACCTTGAGCTTCACTTCGCCGAAGAGGAGAGTGCATCCGAAATACTTTCTGATATTGAAACAAGGGTAGCTGAACTCTTCAGGGGAAGATTAACGGCTTACAAACATGTGATCACTATGGATGATGTTCATTATGCAATATCTGTCCTGGGAACACCGGAAGACATTTCCAATAATGAAAGAACCTCTGCCCGCGATAAATTTTCATCGCCAGCCTATCACAGGATGTACCGGGATCCTGATAAAAGGATCATCGGTGGTGTCTGCGCAGGAATGGGCGCTTACTGGAACCTTGAACCATGGATAGTAAGGATCATTTTCCTTGCCCTTGCTATGGCGGGAGGACTTGGTATTCTTCTGTACCTCATCCTTTATATTGTGATTCCCGAGGCAAAAACCACTTCCCAGAAGATTGAAATGAAGGGAGAGCCGGTAAACATTCACAATATCAAGGAATCTGTCAAAAAAGAATTCGATACTGTCACGAAAAATATGAAGCTGTAAAATACGGACCAGGAAGATTATTTATGAAGTGTAAAACCTAAAAACTATTATTATGGATCTGGAAAACACAAAAGCACAGATGCGCAAGGGGATCCTGGAGTATTGCATCCTATCAGTATTATCAAGGAATTCCTGTTATGCGAGCGATATTATCAGGGAACTTAAAGAGGCAAAAGTCATCGTGGTTGAAGGAACTCTCTACCCTCTTCTCACAAGGCAGAAGAATGCCGGATTGCTAAGCTACCGCTGGGAAGAATCCCAGCAAGGCCCTCCAAGAAAATATTATGAGCTTACTCCCGAAGGAAGGGAATATCTTACCGATCTTGACAGATCGTGGGAAGAGCTTGTTGAATCAGTCAATCTGATCCGCAAAGGGTAAATTATCTTAAACCGTAAAAATTCAGAAAATGGATAAGACAATAAAAATAAATCTCGGCGGAACATTATTCCAGATCGACGAAGAAGCGTACAAAAAATTGCGCGATTATCTGCAGGCCATTGACCGGAAGTTCAGAAATGCTCCCGGCGGCAACGAAACTATTGAAGACATTGAATTCAGAATAGCTGAAATTTTCCAGTCTCAGAAAGGTATGGCAGGGATTATTTCGACTGATAATGTTGAAGCAATGATATCAGTTATCGGCAAACCCGAGGATTTTGATCAGGAAGGGACTGAAGGAACTTCATATCGTCATGGTTCAGGTCCCAGAAAGCTATTCAGAAATCCTGATGACTGTGTCATTGGCGGCGTCTGCGGGGGATTAGGCGCTTATGCCGATACCGATCCAGTATGGTTCAGAATCCTGTTTGTTGTTTTTGCATTAATGGCCGGTATTGGATTTCTTGTTTACCTGGCATTGTGGATCGCACTTCCTTCTGCAAAAAACAGTTCACAGAAAAGGGAAATGTACGGCAGTGAGCTTAATCAGTTAAGGTCACAGGATGGGGAGTTGATACCTCGGTATGCTACAACATCAAAAATTGGTAATGCGACCAATCAGGTTTTCAGGGCATTCGGAAGGGTTCTTTTCATCATTGTCCGTGTTTTGCTGATTATCTTTGGAACATGCCTGGTGCTCACAGGATTCCTTGCCCTGCTTTCATTTATAATGGTATTTATTTTCCATTATCCAGGTGCTTTCTCGACCGATATTGAAGGAGCGAACCTGAGCTACTTACCTGATTTTCTGAATTATATTGTATCACCCGGAGCTGCATTATGGATAAAAGCCCTGTTAACAATAGCCGTATCCCTGCCCCTTCTGGCTTTGATTTACGGCGGTGTCAGGCTGATATTCTGGTTCAGGGCAAGTGACGGATATATTTGGCTGGCAGCACTGGTATTATGGGTAATGACCATCGCGGCGCTTGCGATCATTCTGTTCAACGAAGGAGTCGGTTTTGCCGAATCGGAAAAAACAACTTCAGTCAAATATTTCAACACCTCATCGGATACGATATATATTATGTCCGGGAGGAAGTTTTCTGATCTGCCTGCTGAAAACGAAATATCTGTTCCCGATGAACCTTACAAAATCATGATTGACGACGATAAGAAGGAAGTTTATATTAGAACTTACCTCAATATTTCACCTGATGAGAATAACTTAACCAATATAAAAATAACAAAGCTTTCAATCGGGAGAAATCGTCAGGATGCAATCCGTAATTCTGAAAGGCTTCTGTACGACTTTGAAGTTTCAGGCGATACCCTCCGGCTTGATGAGTTCTGCACAATCCCGTCAGGTTCCAGATGGTCGTTTGATGAACTGTTTGTTACTGTATTCGCTCCGGCTGGAACAGTAATTTATATGGACAGAACAATTGAGAGCCTTTTCCATTCATATGACGATGATGATTTCGTTGCAGATCCAAAACAAAGATTCTGGAGAATGACGGACGACGGACTTAATTATATCGAACCTTAAAATCTTCCTGGTTTTTCATTCCTTTATTTCTTCGCTGAGATCCGGTGCTTTAATGGTGCCGGATCTCTTTTTAAGTTAATGATTTGTTAAATCGTGTTATTTGTACATGCAGATTTAATTGTTTGGTTAATTTCATTCCCGTTTTAAAAAAGTAATAACTAACCAGCCATGAAAAGAAACATTATTTTCCTAATCTGCCTCTTATTTGCTCTTCCTTTGTTTTCACAGGAAACGACTTCGCAATCAGATACATTGCGTAAAGATGCCCTGAATGTATTTATGGAATCAACTGATTTCATAAGGAAAGAGATACCATATGTAAATTATGTCAGGGACATAAAAGATGCAGGGGTGTATATTATTTCAACAGATCAGAACACCGGCTCCGGGGGTGTTGAATATACCTATTTTTTTGTTGGACAGCATGAGTATGCGGGAATGCGTGATACTCTTTCATTTGTGACTACTCCTGATGAAACCGATGAAGGCAGAAGAGAAAAAGGGCTTAGTGTTCTGAAATTGGGACTGATGCGTTATGTTGCGAAAACTCCGCTTGCAAAATATATGAAAATCTCCTTCACTGAACCATTGACGGAAACTATATCGACAGACAAATGGAACAGCTGGGTTTTCAGGTCATCAGTCAGCGGATTTCTTCAGGGCGAAAAGACCTATAAATCACATTATCTTTCAGGGAATGTAAGTGCGGCGAGAATAACTGAAGATTGGAAGATAAATCTCAATTCAACTCTTAGCCGGAGTGAAGATAAGTTTATAATAGATGACACAACGACGATCACGGGGAAAAATTCATCAGAGTCATTTAATGCTCTGATAGTTAAAAGTTTGAATGATCATTGGTCTATTGGCGGCACTGCCAGGCTGGGGACCTCATCATACAGCAATGAGAAATTTACTTATTCGGTAATGCCGGGAATTGAATATGACGTATTCCCTTATTCAGAATCCACCAGGCGCCAGTTAAGGCTCCTTTATACAGCAGGATTTACATATGCCAACTATTTAGACTCCACAATCTATGATAAAACAAAAGAAAGCCTTTGGAGTCATGCCTTTTCTGCTTCGTATGAAGTAGTTCAGAAATGGGGAAGCATTAATATAATTGTTGAGTACAGGAACTATCTGCACGACTGGTCAAAGAACAATCTTTCCGTCTTCGGATATCTTGATCTCCGTATTGCTAAAGGACTGTCAGTGACTTTAGTCGGAAGCGCTGCTATGGTACATGATCAGCTTGGCCTCGTAAAGGAAGATATCCCTGTCGACCAGATATTGCTTCAGAGGAAAGAGCTGGCAACTCAGTTTGAATACTTCACAAGCTTCGGATTTACCTATACTTTCGGTTCAATTTACAATAATGTCGTTAATCCCAGGTTCGGGAATTCCGGCGGAGGAGGCATATCTATTTCCATATCAGAATAACGTTCTTCCTGATGTGATACGGGTTTTTCATTCCCGGTAATTGAAGCCCTTAATTTTATAGCGGCTTCGGAGAGTAAATTCCGGCCTAAAATAAATTAGTTTGGCAATATTTCATTGCCTAACTTCGTTATTGCTAAATATTTACCTAACTAATTGGAAAATGAAAAAAATTCTGATGTTCCTCGTTACATCATTTCTCTTCTTTCCTGTTTTTTCCCAGGAAACAGTTTCAACTACTGACACTCTGCGTAAAGATGCACTTAATGTCTTTATGACCGCCAGCGATTACGTTAAGAAAGAGATCCCTTACATTAACTATGTCAGGGACAGAAGAGTTGCTGATGTCTATATAATTTCCACTTATGAATCAGCGGGGTCAGGAGGCTATATCACCACATTCTTCATTGTTGGCCAGGGAAAATACAAGGGGATGGCCGATACCCTGAAATGCAATATCAGTCCCGATGATACTGATGATACTCAGCGTGCCAAGGAGGTTAAAGCACTAAAGATGGGATTAATGAGGTATGTTGCAAAAACACCCCTTGCGCAGTATATGAATATTAATTTCAGCGAACCGCTTTCAGAAACAGTGTCTACCGATAAATGGAATAACTGGGTTTATAGTGCAAGCATGAATGCATATTCCCAGGGGCAAAAAACCTTTAACTATGGGTATATATATGGCTACCTGTCAGCAAACAGGATCACTGAAAAATCGAAGTTTGAATCGAGCCTTGGAATGGATTTTGAAAAGGACACATATAAATATGAGGATACCACTTATATAAGCACCATAAAGAATTATTACGGGGAGCTTTCATATGTCAAAAGTATAAATGATCATTGGTCCGTGGGCGGAGAAACTTATGTCCAGACGTCAACTTATAGCAACTATGACTTTTCCTTAAGGTTAGCCCCGGGAATTGAATATGATATTTTCCCCTATTCAGAATCAACACGCCGGATTTTTACCGTATCATACCGGGCCGGTGTGGAAATCAATAACTACACCGAAGAGACAACACGCCAGAAGTTCGAGGAGACAGTGGCATTCCATTCTCTGACTGCATCATTGAAATACATTCAGAAATGGGGCTCTATCAACACATCCCTTGCATGGAGCAATTATCTTTTCGATTGGTCATACAACAGGCTACGTTTGTATACAAGCACCAGCTTAAGGATAATTAAAGGCTTATCGTTCAATATCTATGGGAGTGCAAGTCTTGTCCATGACCAGATCTCTCTTCCAATGGGAGATGCATCACTTGAGGATGTACTTCTCCGGAGAAAGATGCAGGCAACAGATTACCAGTACTATACAAGTTTCGGATTCACCTATACTTTTGGATCTATCTATAATAATGCTGTCAATCCAAGGTTTGATTACTGATAAATGACGTTTACCTGAATTATCTTTCCGGGAAAATCGTATTTTTGCGGAAGAAATCTGAATCAGCTAAAGTCTAACAATTTAAAAATAAAATCTATGTCTAAATCATTGAAAGGAACCCGGACAGAGCAGAATTTGCTGAAATCGTTTGCCGGCGAATCACAGGCCCGTAACCGTTATGAATTCTTTGCCAGCGTTGCAAGGAAAGAAGGCTACGAACAAATAGCAAATATTTTCATGGAAACTTCCCTCCAGGAAAAAGAACATGCCAAGAGATTCTTTAAGTTTCTGGAAGGCGGAATGACAGAAATCACTGCCGGCTACCCGGCAGGGAAGATAGGCACGACAAAGGAAAATCTGAAAGCTGCTGCTGAAGGAGAACATGAAGAATGGGGAGTTATCTATCCCGATTTTTCTAAAACAGCAATGGATGAAGGATTCCCTGAAATTGCCACTGCGTATAAAATGATCGCTAAAGTTGAAGCAGAGCATGAGCGAAGGTATCTGAAACTATTGCAGAATATTTCAGAAGATCAGGTCTTTATGAAAAAAGGCAAAGTATGGTGGAAATGCATCAACTGCGGATATGTGTATGAATCGGCAAAAGCTCTTGAAACATGCCCGGCATGCCTGCATCCAAAAGCATTCATGCAAATGAGGGAGGAAAACTACTAAGATTTGCAGGTAAAATATTTTCAGAAAATGAAAACATTTATTTTTTTCGCATTAAGCGTTGTTTCACTGATCACAGCTCTGGTAATATTCTTTAAAAGCCTTGACATAAAAGCTCTGTTCATCCTTTTGTTCGGGGTGGCTGCCGGGGTGCTGTTCTGGATGGGATTAAAGGAATACCAGAAAGGAAAAGAGACAGAAAAAACACAGGGGAAATAAGAATAATTTGATTTTGTTGTTGCTTCCCGGCATCTTACAAAAATGAGATGGGAACATATATCGTATTCATATTATTAATTGCTGTACTTCTCGGATATATTATTTATCTGCATTTCCAGCTGGTAAAAAAGAATTTATTCATTGAATCGACAGTAAAGCGTCTTTCCGGAATGGAAAAGAGCTGGAGTGCCGAAGAGATGAAAAGATTCCTGATGGAAGTCAGAAAAGTACAACATTATAGTTCTTTCTTTAATGATAAATTATTTGAAGAGAAATCCCTGGAATTCTTGCTTGAAAATAAGAAAGACTCAAAAATATATATCCATTATACAAAGGAAGAAACGGTTGCCAGAAGTATACTGACTGAAGGATTCCGTTATACCGACTCATTCTATAAGACCGCGCTTCCGGTAACCAACGACAGGCTCGATCTTCTTATGAAACATAACAGCCGAAAATCTTTTGGGCATTATCTTATTATTATATGTCTTGCAGACAGGATCATTGATCATTATACAGCTGAGCTTGACAGGCATGGATTAAAGGGAGTCAATGTTGAAAATATTTTAAATGAAACACCCGTCTCCAAAAATGAAAATTCAGATACAGTTTATCTTTTACCAAACCGCTATGTAAAAGGCTTTATCAACCACCAGACAGGAGAAATTGCAGTGAATCCTGATTTTAATCCTTCATACGATTCTCCGGCCTTTGCCAGGAATATTAAATTTTTAAATTCAAATAATTATATTGTTTAAAAGTAAAAATCTAATGAATATGAAAAAGTCATTATTGTTTCTTGTATTTATATGTTTGGTTTATTCTAATCCATTAAATGCCCAGGGCGGGTTACTCAAGAAGGTAGCCGGTGCCATGAAGGATGAACTTCTCGGAACCGGAGGAAACTCTTCTAAACAGGAAGCCGAGCCCGGCTGTGCCTGTGATCAACCCGAATCTGTCCTGGATATGGGTGGCAAATTCAAGCTCGATTACAAAGAAATGGATATCACATCAATGGACGATGGTTCGCTTCTTGCTCAGGATCGCAGGTCAGGCGAGTTTTATATAGTAAAGGGAGGAGTTACCCAGGGTCCGTATAAAGAAGGAGATTCACGTATAGCAGGATATGGAGATGACCAGGGACCGAATGGCTTGCTGACGAGATACAAGGGTATAATAACCAAATCAGGAGAAAAGTACCAGATCACAATGGGAGGAAATACCTATGGCCCTTATGCTGAGATCACTCAATTTGCTGTTTCAAAATCAAAAGATAAGTTTGCCTGTCTTGTGATTGAAAATATTATTACCACCGAAGATGAGGGTAAAAAAATGGAAGAAGCCATTAATAATGCAAAAAGTGACCAGGAACGCATGGAACTTGCCATGAAATTCAGCCAGCAGATGGCAAATAAAGTAATGGAGGGAGGCGGCGTGCAGAACAGTATACCAAAGTTTATCACAAATATCCCGGACGCAAATTTTGATCCTATGTCCTCACAAGGCAGCTTTTCAGGAGATGCTAAATATGATGATATACTGCTGATTACATATAATTCTATCAAAACCCTCCAGGGAAAAACTCTTTTTAATCTGACCAATGAGATGCAGGGCAGTATTAAGTTGTTTGTCAATGCGTCAAACACCAAATACGCCTATTACAATTATGGCACTTTGACCTTCAGCGATAAATCCACCCTGCCTGACTGCTTCAATCCTCATCTTGAAAAGATCAGCGGACAGGTTTATCTGGTTTATATGTATTATTCCCCGAAAAGGAATGCAATTATGCAGTGCAAAATTGCATGGTAAGTAACCTGTCAAAGTGACAATAAGAAAAGCGGGAAAAATAATTCTCTTTTTAATACTGCTGACCGGATTGCAGGGATCTGGTTACGCTCAATCACTGAATTATGCTGAGATCTTTGGCAGCGACTGGCAGAAAGCCCTGACCTTCATTGAAGATAATAATATCTGGTTAAAGCCTGCTTTGTCCAGGTTTGATATTCCGTATGATGAAGCGGTTGCCGTCATTTTTCCGGAGCTGGTCCGTTATTCAGCCCTCCGAGATAAAATGGAAATAACGCTGCTTAAAACATTATACAGGAATCTGGGTGATGATTATGCCGACTTCTCAATTGGCGTATTCCAGATAAAACCTTCCTTTGCTGAAGATATTCAAAACAGGGTGTTTGCCGATACGGACAGGGAGCTGAAAGCTCTTTTCAGAAAGAAATCATCTTATACTGACAAGAGATCCTACCGGGCATCCGTGATAGCGGATCTGGAAAATCCTGAAACAGAGATAAATTATCTTATCGCCTTTTATAAAATCTGCGAGAAACGTTTCAAGAGGGAGTGGCCGGATAAGGCATCAAAAGTCAAATTTTTTGCAACCGCGTACAATACCGGTTTCCTGAAAAACGCCAGGGACATTGATGAAATGTCCGGGAAAAAATTTTTCAACACAAGACTTTTCAAAACAGAAAATTACTCATATGCTGATGTGTCGTTGTTCTGGTATAACGAATATTTGCATAATAATCGATAAAATACAACCTTTGTATCTGGTCGTATTTAAATCGAAAAACCATGGTTGCTTTATATCCGGAAACTTTTGCACGCTTCTATGACCAGATTTATCATCAGATCAGGGATAGCGATGATGCTGAATTCTATCTTGGTGAGATAAGCCGGACAAAGGGCAGGGTGCTGGAAATCGGGACTGGAACCGGGAGATTCTTTCTTAATGCTTTAAAAAGGGGAGCAGATATCTATGGTCTGGATATCAGTCCTTCCATGGTTAATGTCCTGCTTAAGAAACTTGATAAAAAAGAGCATTACCGGATAAGTATTCAAAGCATTACTGATTTTAAGCACAATCGTAAATTTGACCTGATAATAGCTCCTTTCCGGGTGTTCATGCATCTTATAGAAAAAGAGGAACAGATCAGGGCTTTGAATAACGTCTACAGGCATTTAAAATCCGGAGGCAGGTTTATTTTTGATGTATTCGTTCCGGACCTTCGTCCCCTGATAAGCGGCATCAGCAATCAGATAGATTTTGATGGAGAATATGAACCAGGTAAAAGAGTTAAACGCACCGTATCAACAAAGCCCGATTTGCACAATCAGCTGATAAACATCGATTTCCTCCTGGAATGGGATGAATGCAATGAAGTTAAGCAGGAACACTGGCTGACACCTTTAAGATACTTCTTCAGGTTTGAACTGGAACATTTAATTGAAAGATCGGATTTTAAGAATTATAAAATACTCGGTGATTTTCTTGGAAATGAACTGAATGAAAAATCAAGGGAGTTCATCATCGTTTGCCAGAAGTAGTTAACATTGAACAGGCGGAAATTCATATCGCAAAGCACTTTGTTCTCTGCCGGCTGCTTTGTAGCAGGCAGGATAAATGTATTTCCATATTCCCCGGCTGCTGATCATTATCAATCTTCTTTTAATCTTTATGAATCATTTAAAAATCCCGGCTTAAATTATCACCCTTTTGTCCGGTGGTGGTGGAACGGAAATAAGGTAGAAGCTGCAGAACTTATCAGGGAACTGCATCTTTTAAAAAATGCCGGTATTGGCGGCGTGGAGATAAATCCCATTGACTTTCCCTCCCGGTCTGAAGGTGATGACCTGGGTAAGCTGTCACTGAAATGGCTTAGCGATGAATGGATCGATCTGCTGAAAATCGCGTTCGATGAAGCAAAATCGCTTGGCCTCACCTGTGATCTTATTGTTGGCTCAGGCTGGCCGTTCGGAGCCGAATACCTTGAAGGAGAAGAACGGTCACAGATTGCTGTTGTTGCTGTTAAAAAATTATCAGGTCCTCTTGAATACGAAATTTCAAAATATGAGATTTTCAGGGAGGCCGATCCGGCAGTCAGCTCTCCCTTCCCGGGAAGAACAATGGAACTGTTATCCCTTAAACTGATTCCCGATCCTCTTTCAGAAATAGACCAGGTCATTGATCTTTCCTCCCGGATTGAAAATGAAACGATCAGGGTTTCTGTTCCGCCAGGGAAATATGCGTTATATGGTCTTATTAAAATCAACGGTTTCATGCAGGTTATCAATGGTGCGCCGGGGGCCACTGGACCTGTGCTCAATCACTATGATGAAAAAGCTGTAAGAAGATACCTTGACAACATGTCGGGAACTATTGAGAAAAGAACTGGTCCCCTGTCAGGTCATATCCGTGCACTATTTACTGACAGCATGGAACTGGAGGGAGCAAACTGGTCAGCAGATATAATGGAGGAATTTAAAAAGCGTAAAGGATACGATCTTTTCTCTTACCTGCCTTTTATACTTTTCAAAACCGGAGGTATGGGAAATGTCACTGACCTTAAATACGGAGTGACTATGTCGCCTGAATTAGAGGCAATGATACAGCGGATGAGATACGATTTTGAGATGCTTAAGGCAGAGCTGCTGGAAGAGCGCTTTATAAAAACTTATATTGAATGGTGCAGGGGACTGAATGTCAAATCACGCGCCCAGGCTTATGGAAGAAGCTTTTTCCCTCTCGAAGGCAGTTTTGCTTATGATATTCCGGAATGTGAATCCTGGACAATGAACTGGCTCAGGCATAAGGTCGGAGAAGAGATGCCTGAAGAAGACTACAGGCGTGGAAGAGCCTATACAATGATAAACAAATATGTCTCCTCGGCGGCAAATCTTAAAGGCAAACGATTGGTAAGCTGCGAGGAGAATACGGATACTTATACCGTCTTCAACACCACTTTTGATAACCTTAAGATCGGTGGCGACCAGAGCGCAATAACAGGCGTTACACATTCAGTATTTCATGGCTTTAATTATTCCCCTCCTGAAGCTCCATATCCTGGATGGATAAGGTATGGGGGTTATTATAATGAGAATAACACATGGTGGCCCTGGTTTAACTTCTATAATAATTATAAGGCACGCCTTTCAGCTATGCTTCAGAATGTTACAATGTATACCGATATTGCAATTCTTCCTCCGAATGATGACATGTGGAGCCTCATAGGTTCGCAGATGGAACCTTTCCCTAATATCACTCACGTGGATTACTTTACCCTGGTGTGGGAATCAATTAACAAAAATGGAAGCGGATGTGATTATGTTTCACAAAGGGTTATCCGGGATGCTGAAATGAAAGACGGGTACATGCATTACGGTCCGCGGAAATATCATACCCTTTTCCTTGTGCAGGTAGATAGTCTTGATCCCGGGACTGCAGAAAAACTAAATGAGTTTGTGAATTCCGGAGGAAGGATCTTCTGCATTGAAACTGTTCCGTCACAGTCACTGGGATGGAAAGATCATGAGAAAAATGATGCTGATGTTCTTGATCATGTTAAAAAGATGCAGGTATTTCATGAAAGTTTCATCCTTCTGAAAAAGCCTGAAAAAGATTTCATTGTATGGTACTCAGGGATCCAGCAGCAGTACGGTATTAAGCCGTATGTAGATATCAGCAGTCCTGATCCGTACGTTCTGCAAAACCGTTACCAGGCTGATGACGGCTCAGAAATACTTTACATCATTAATTCCCATATTCATAATTCTCATCAGACCAGGATCACTTTTTCAAAAGAATTTACGGATAAAAAATATGGCTGGGTATGGGATCCGGAAACAGGTAACAGGTACAGGGTATTTCTTGAAAAGGATAATAGCATTGATCTCGATCTTGGTCCGGCACAATCAGTGTTGTTTGTATTTGACAAACAAAAAAACGGACCCAAATGGGATCCTCTTCCCTCAGGATCATCATCTGAAATAAAAATTGAAACCGGCTGGAGCGCTGAGTTCAGGCACTGCCGCGATAGTTCTGCAAAAACTTTCAGGATCGATATTCTTAAGGACATAAAAGACATGCCTGACTTTGTGAGTTTCGCAGGGACAATTATTTACCGGAACAGCATAAGTATTGATGATCCCGCTAATATAATTCTGAACCTTGGAAAAGTGTACGGACTGTCTGAATTAAAGGTGAACAGGAAGGATTGCGGTGTAAAATGGTACGGCAGGAGAATATACAGGATAGGAGAATTTCTTAAACCTGGCATTAATGATATTGAAATAAAGGTGGTGACATCCATGGGCAATTATATGAAATCACTGATCGATAATCCCATAGCTCAATACTGGACTAATGAAAAAAACAAAATACAACCGATACAGTCTATGGGGCTCATAGGGCCGGTGACTTTGTATTCGGATAATTTGAAAATTTGAAAATGAAAAAAATGAGGATAGTGAAAGGATTGCTGTGCGTTTTGTTACTTATGGTTTCCGTATTATTGGAAGCAAAGGACTACAATGCATCAATGTTTGGTGTTAAGTCGAACGGAACGACACTCAATACAAATTCGATACAGAAGGGCATTGATTATATAAGTGCCAATGGCGGAGGAAGACTGGTATTCTATGTGGGGAGATATCTTACCGGAACCATTTACCTGAAATCCAATGTTACCATACAGCTGGAAGAAGGGGCAATCCTGGTTGGTTCCGTTAATCCACTGGACTATGAGCAGAACTTCAACTGGACCGCACTGATCTTTGCACTTGATCAGCAGAATATCGGTATTACAGGTAAAGGTGTCATTGACGGCCAGGGATTTACAGTCGCCAATAATCTTGTTGATCTGATACATAAAGGAATCATAACTGATCCTTTGAAATATGATCGTCCGGGTGAAGGCAAGCGTCCGCAGAATATTTATTTCAGGGGGTGCAGGAATATTGTGATCCGCGGAATAATGCTTAAGGATCCCGGCAGCTGGAATCAGCAGTACGACCAGTGTAAGAATGTTGTAATCGATGGGATCACTGTTGACAGCAAATCATATTGGAATAACGATGGGATTGACATAGTTGACTGTGACAGTGTAAGCGTAACCAATTCTTACTTTGATGCCGCTGATGATGGTATCTGCCTGAAATCGCACTCACCAGATTTTGTCTGCCAGAATGTATATATTCACAATAATACAGTCCGTACAAGCGCCAGTGGAATTAAATTCGGAACAGCTTCTTACGGTGGCTTCCGTAATATAAAGATCATCAATAACCTGGTTTTCGATACTTACCGCTCTGCAATCACATTTGCTGCTGTTGATGGCGGATTTGTTGAAGATGTTCTCGTTGACAGCCTGAGATCTATCAATACAGGCAATGTAATTTTTCTTCGTATCGGAGAGCGCAGGGCAGGCAAAAAAGGAAGAATGAATAATATAACGATATCAAACGTATATGCTGAGGTACCTGCAACAAAACCTGATGCAGGTTATAATTATGAAGGGCCGGTTGAAGATCTTCCCCGTAATATTTCACCGGCATCAATTGTCGGGATGCCTGATGTGCCTGTTGAAAATGTAACCCTGAAAAATATTGAGATCAGGTATCCCGGTGGTGGAAATGCTGAATATGCGGAAGTCGGACTTAATGAGCTGGATAAAGTTCCTGAGATGGCAGCAAGCTATCCGGAATTCTCAATGTTCAAGGAGCTTCCGGCATGGGGGTTTTATATTCGTCATGCAAAAGGAATAAAGTTTGAAAATGTCATTCTGTCGGCTTCAAAAAAAGATTACAGGACGGCCGTTGTTCTGGATGATGTGCATGGTGTGACATTCAATTCTCTAAAAGTAACAGAGCCCGGTGTAAAGAAAGAACCGGTATTTTCCTATAAATCAACCGATGTCATTCTTGTCAAACAGTAATTTATTAGTGTTCATGAGCCATTTCAGAATCCTCCGTGTCGATCATTATGACCCTGTTATCGTGGGCAAAAGGAACAGGCGTCTTTATACTGTTTACGG
Source organism: Bacteroidia bacterium (assembly GCA_026391215.1). Classification (GTDB taxonomy): domain Bacteria; phylum Bacteroidota; class Bacteroidia; order Bacteroidales; family VadinHA17; genus LD21. The sequence continues at coordinate 47,672 of JAPLDX010000034.1, read as the reverse complement.
GATAATTCCGGGTTTGATATTGGTTGCATTTAACCTTTCCAGTATCGGATCAATGAGTTATGGACTGAAGTACTTGATTTCAGTTCCGCTGATAATCGTCGGTGCTGTTTTGATAATGATAAAAGTCAGGAAAAACAATGAAAACCTTAAACCTATCGGTGAGGTTGAGATCACCCAATCATGTCTGAAGAAAAGGATAGGAGATTCTTTAACTGAAATTGACTTCCAGAATGTTAAAGAATTAACATTGACAAAGCATATGCCGTCTACAAGACTGGCAGAAAGCAAAGGTCAATATTATTCCTATATTCTTAAAATAGAATCAATTGACGGAGAGGAAGATACATTCGTAGTTACAGACAGGTCAATAGATCAGAATCATAAATTAAGTGTACTGGATACAATAAAAACTCTTAAGAAAATCGTACATTTCAGTGTTGTAATAAATGTATAAACGATACAGGGTTCAAAGTATACGGTACACGGAACACCGGACAATTTAGATATAATATAAATTCAAACTAATGAAACAGTGGTACGAAGAATTTTTCCGGGATTATGCCGAAAAGTATGATAAAGAGAGCTATACAACTGGAACCAAAGGTGAAGTTGATTTTATCGAAAAAGAGATCGGATTTAATAAATCCTCTAAAATCCTTGATATCGGATGCGGAACTGGCAGACATTCACTTGAGCTTGCCAGGCGGGGATATTTAAATATAACCGGGATTGATCTCTCGGAAGGACAGCTTAAAAAAGCAAGATCAGTTGCTCAAAAGGAGAATCTGAAAATTGAATTCCTTAAGAAGGATGCCCGAAATTTTGATTTCAAGGGAGAATATGACCTGGCAATTATGATGTGCGAGGGTGCATTTCCTCTGATGGAAACCGATGAAATGAATTATCAGATCCTTAAGAATGCTTATTCATCTTTAAAACCCGGAGGGAAATATATATTCTCAACTCTGAATGGCCTTTATCCTCTTTTTCATTCCGTTAAGGATTTTGTGAATGCCGGTTCGGAGCAGGGGAAATCAGTTGAAAACAATTTCGATCTGATGACATTCAGGGATTATTCAGTTTATGAAACTGAAGATGATAAAGGCAATAAAATGGTACTCAACGGCAATGAGAGATATTATGTACCGTCTGAAATAACATGGCTCTTAAAGTCCATAGGATTCAGCCGTTCAGATATATCCGGATGCAGGCTGGGTGCCTTCAGCAGAAAAGATAAACTGACGACTGAAGATTATGAAATGCTTGTTATTGCTGAAAAATAAATTTAACCACGGGGTAACACAGATTTAGACACGAGTAACACGGTAAGTCTCGCTCCTGCTCTCAAACTCACTCTGTTTTTCTCCCACTCACCCCCTCATTTTTTTGTTTTTACTTTGATCATTCTAAAACTATCTAATCTAAAAAAATACTACCTTTGCTTCTCTAAATAAACCTGTTATGAGCCCGTTGTTTTCATTTACCAAATCAGATGCCTGGAAAGGCACAGTGAAAAAGACAAAACGGTTTTTTAAATGGCTGTTGTTCCTGATAGTTTTATTCCTGGGAATTTTTATTTACTGGAAGTATTTCTACACATACAGCGAAGGATACAGGGCCGGCCTCCTGCAAAAGTTTTCCAGTAAGGGCACATTCTTTAAAACCTATGAAGGAGAGATGATCCTCAGCAGTGTTGCAAGTACACGGGATATTGCACTCGCTTCAGAAAAATTCCTTTTTACAGTTACTAATAAATCCCTCACAAGACAATTTGATACCCTTCAGGGGGATAATGTCATTGTGCATTACAGGCAGAAAAACGGAGCAGTTTTCTGGAGAGGCGATTCAAAATACCTGGTCGACAGTATAAAGGTCAAAAACTGAGATTTTACATCACTTTTTTAAGTATCCCAATTGTGCAAGAACACTGTTTGGAATATATGTCAGATTTTGTTTTACAAAAAGACACTAATGCCTTTCGCCCTTATAAGCTTCACAATATTTTCGATCTGGTCGAGGAGCGCAAAATGTTAAACCAAAAACCTAAATATGAAAAATAAATTCATTGCACTGGTAACTATATTTTCAATCTTCAGCATCCTGGCTTTCGGACAGGTAACAGAAGGTGAAAAAAACCTGCGCACACAAACAGCCGATACCACCCAGGGCTGGAAAACAGGAGGAATCTTTTCCGTTAACCTGGCACAGACTTCATTGAAAAACTGGGCAGCCGGCGGTCAAAACTCCGTTGCAGTAAATGGCATGTTCAGTGTATTCGCCAACCTTACAAAAGGGAAATCCCGCTGGGACAACTTGCTTGATATGGGTTATGGTATTTTAAAACAGGGTAAGGGTACTGACCCGATGAAGACTGATGATAAAATTGATTTTTTGTCGAAATATGGACAGGAAGCGTTTAAAAATTTTTATTATGCTGCACTTTTAAACTTTAAAACACAAATGACTCCCGGATATAATTATCCAAATGATTCTGTAAAAATATCAAACCTTTTTTCTCCAGCCTATCTTTTAGGCGCTCTTGGGATGGACTATAAACCTAATGGGTATTTCAGCGCATTTATTGCACCGCTTACAGTTAAATTTACATTTGTTAACGATCAGTTGCTTTCCGATGCAGGCGCATTTGGTGTTACCCCGGGAGAAAAGATAAAAAGTGAATTCGGAGGTTATATTAGGGTCATCTATTCTAAGAATGATTTTAAAAATGAAATTCTTAAAAATGTTTCTTTCACCACTAAAATAGATCTGTTTTCAAACTACCTTGATAATCCTCAGAATATAGATATCAACTGGGAAAACTTAGTTGCCATGAAGGTTAATAAATATATTTCTGTCAGTTTAAACACCGTTCTTATTTATGATGATAATATACTGATCCAGGTCGATAGAAACAATGATGGAAATGTATCAGGTCCGGAAGATATACCAGGGAAAAGAGTACAGTTCAAAGAGATATTTGGCGTCGGATTCTCGTATAAATTCTAATAACCATTAATCAATAACTAATTACTATGAAACTAGTTGATGAATTTAAGGCCTTCGCATTGAAAGGCAACGTTACCGATATGGCTGTAGGTATAATTATCGGAGCTGCTTTCGGCAAAATTGTATCTTCCCTTGTGAGTGACATCATCATGCCACCCCTGGGGTTGCTGATCGGCGGTGTTAACTTCACCGACCTGAAACTTGATATAAACATGAATCCGGCAAAAGAAGTATGGTGGAATTACGGTAATTTTCTGCAGGTATGTTTTGATTTTCTGATTGTCGCACTTGCTGTTTTTCTTGTCATTAAAGCAATTAATGCTGCCAAGAAGAAGGAAGAAGCAAAACCCTCAGCACCACCGGCTGTACCAAACGATGAAATTCTTCTTACAGAGATCCGCGATCTGCTGAAGAAGTAATTAATTCATTTCTTAAATAATAAGGTATATGCAATCGTATGTCCCTTTTCCCTAATGAAAAAAAAACAATATTACAGTCTGTTGTAATAATCAGTTTCATTTCTTTGAATCTGTCAGGTTTACAATGCCAGTCCACACTCAAGATTGACAACCACTATCTCCTTTGTGCCCTTCGTGGAAAAAAAATATAAAATATATTGAAAAATATTTGGAAGTTAATGTTATTTATTTCTAACTTTGTGTTAGAATTACTTAACTAATAATTACAGATATGAAAAAAGCAATTATCGTTTTTGTTTTAGCAGCACTGGTGCTTGGCACTGTAGGTCTGTGGATTTATTCCTCATCAGGCAAATTCACGCCGGTTGATATTGTAAGCTTTGGCGTTATGTTCCTTGTTGTTGCATTTGCAGTTTTTGTAGGCATTAAAAGACTAACCAGTGCAAAAAGAGGGGAACCTGCTGAAGATGAATTATCAAAAAAAGTAATGCGGAGGACATCTTCACTGTCATATTATATTTCGCTTTACCTATGGCTTGCCATAATGTATTTTTCGGACAATCTTCATTATGAAACTCATACTATTATTGGTGCAGGGATACTGGGTATGGCCGTTATTTTTGCCATTTGCTGGTTAATCTTCAACTTCACAGGTCTTAAAAATGAATAACAGGATTAAGGAATACCGGGCAAGATTCAATCTTACCCAGGAAGATCTGGCTAAAAAGGTAAATGTCAGACGGGAAACAATTGTTTTTCTAGAGAAGAATAAATACAATCCTTCGCTGAGGCTTGCTTATGATATTGCAAGGGTTTTTAATACTAAAATTGAAGATATTTTTATCTTTTAATAAAATAATCCACAGGGAATCGTATTTTTATTTCTGATCTTAAATCCCATTCCCTATGATGAAAAGATTATTTTTCGCCTTTTTCGCATTGATCATGATTTCGAACATTGCAATGTCACAGGATACTCTTAGAATTGAGATACTTGGTATCCGTAATGATGAAAATGTGATAATGCTTCAGTTATTCAATGAAAATGAGGAAGTTATAAGACAGGAAATGAGTATTATCGTAGAAAAGAAATGCACAATAATCATTGAGGATCTTAAACCGGGGAAATATGCGGTCAGATATTTTCATGATGAAAACGGTAATGGAGCCCTGGATACAAATAACCTTGGAATTCCTACTGAAGGATATGGATTTTCTAATGACGCTTATGGGATGTTCGGTCCAAAACCATTCAATGAATGGCTTTTTGAATTCAATGCCTCTAAAAAGATAATCCTAAAAATAAATTACTGATAATATGAGATTTACTTTAAAGAGAATTTTGTTTGCAGTTATTCTGACGCTGCTGTTATTTGCATGCAATAATGCTTCGAAAGAACAAGTTACAGGCCAGCTTCCCAGGAGTATTCCTGAAGCTGAAGGAGTTGATTCCAAAGGGATCATTGAATTTCTGAAAGCTGCAGAAATGGGTCCTCATGAATTTCACAGCTTCATGTTCCTGAGGCACGGGAAAGTCATAGCTGAGGGATGGTGGTCACCTTATGCCTCTGATCTTAAACATACTCTCTATTCAACAAGCAAGAGCTTTACATCTACTGCAGTAGGATTTGCTGTTACGGAAAAACGGCTTACTGTAAATGATAAAGTCATTTCCTTCTTCCCCGAATATCTTCCGGATACTGTAAGCCGGTTCCTTGCTGACATGGAGGTAAAGGATCTTCTCACTATGTCAGCCGGTCAGGTTCCTGATCCTACTACTATAATACCAGCTAACGATACCAACTGGGTAAAAGCTTTCCTGGCACGACCAGTAGTTAACGATCCTGGCACAAAATTCCTGTACAACTCAATGGCCACTTACATGTTATCTGCTATTGTTCAGAAAGTTACAGGAGAAAAAGTTATTGATTATTTAACTCCGCGCCTTTTTGAGCCGCTGGGGATATCCGGGATGGACTGGGAAACCGATCCCATGGGAATTAATACCGGAGGCTGGGGATTAAGGCTCAAGACGGAAGATATGGCCAGGTTCGGCCAGTTATATCTTCAGAAGGGTAAATGGAACGGCGAACAGATCTTGCCTGAGGAATGGGTCACAGAAGCCACTACTTTCAAGATAGACCAGGCACCCGGGGTACCGGATTCAATAAGGAATAATAGCGAGTGGATGCAGGGATACTGTTATCAGTTCTGGCGTTGCAGGCATAATGCTTTCCGCGGTGACGGAGCCTATGGCCAGTACATTATCGTTATGCCGGAAAAAGATGCAGTAATTGCAATAACCTGTGAAACACCCGATATGCAGGGTGAAATAAATCTTCTCTGGGAATATTTATTGCCGGCATTAAAAGATGAGCCGCTTCCTGATGACAATGCCTCGAATGAAACACTGAAAAAGATGCTTGCTGCCCTGGCAGTTAAATTGCCTGCAGAAGGAATTGATTCACAACTGGAAACTGAAATTTCAGGTAAAACTTACATCATTGATCCAAATGACAGACATCTTAAATCCTTATCTCTCAGTTTTGAAGAAGAGACCTGTCAGGTTAAAATGGAAGTCAACGCAGAGAACTATGATTTTAATTTCGGCAGCAAGGATTGGATCAAAGGTATGACGACCAGGCCGGGTCCTAACCTTTTACTTTCTGCGAAAGGACATTTTGCAGGAATTCCACCGGTACAGACAGCCGGCATTTACAGGTGGAGAGATGAAAAGAGCCTTGAACTGACACTGAGATATATTGAGAGTCCGCATACTGAATTAATTACCTGCCGGTTTGATGGTGATAAAATATCAATTGATACCAGATACAGCTTCATGCCTTCAGTTGATTTTCCTGATCTGACAGGAGTGGTTACTAAATAATTTAACATCTCTGTGATGATTAATTAAAGAGTATTTAAATCAAATTATAAATTTTTTATTAAAAGGAGGAATTATGAACACAATAGAAAAAGCGCTGATGCACGGACTGTTTGTCCATTTGCATCATAACATTGACAAAGTAATTGATTTCAAGGGCTTTCAGGAATTAAATCGCCAGGTTGACAAGATCTGGCCCGGAGCTTTAACGATAGGTCCTGAACAAAACGATGATGCTGCGGTCTTTCAGGTTCCGGGTATGGAAGGTTTTGTTGTAGCCAAGATGGAAAGCCATTGTTCACCCTGTGTGCCCAGACCCTATGACGCTGCCGCAACCGGCGCCGGAGGTGCGATGCGTGATGTTGTCGCCATGGGCGGCCGACCGATCTTTCTTCTCGATTTCATCGGGACCAGACCTCTTGATCAGGAAGTCATTGTAGGTCCATGCGGATTTAAAGGACATTGTACCTGCGGGAAATGCAAGGTTATGACAAGCGGGGAAAGAGTGAACATAATGGTAAAAGGTTTAAGGGATATGTGCGAGACAATGGAAGTGTTCATAGTCGGAGGCGGATTCTCTACATCGTTTTCTGATATTGTTCCTGCAGTGGTTGTTTCTGTAATCGGCAAGCTGGTAACTGAAAAGCCTCTTACCAAACCGGCAAAAAATGCTGGCGATAAGATAATCATTATCGGTGTTACAGGGAATGATGGCAACGATACACTTTACAGAGCCGGCGTTGTAAAAGAAATGCGCCCTGCTATTGCTTTGTTCAAAGAGGAAAAGATCGCCCTGGAAGCAGCAATGGCTGCTTTTGGTACGGGAAAAATAAAAGCCTGTTCTGATTTGGGTGCAGCCGGGATCGGAGCCGCAATATGCGAATCAGCAAGGTACGGCGGTCTTGGAGCCAGAATAAATCTTTCCGCAGTGCCTGTTTCGGTCAAGGATATTATCGCACAGGAAGTTTTAATATGCGAAACACAGGCCAGGTATGTGGTTCATGTAGCACCGGAATTCGTCGATGAAGTATTGCGGGCCATAAAAACCAAAACCGATAATGTCGCTGTCATCGGAGAAGTTACTTCTGATGATAAGGAAGTTTTTGAATATAAAGGAGAGGTCGTGGCTACAATTCCCAATAAACCATCAAAAGAAACGATAGAGGCTTTGATAAGCGGTAAATAAAGAAGGATCTGGTTATTGTTAAACTAGTACCTTCAAAAAATATTCTGATTGGATTAATCCAACTATGTTTTTTGCATAGTTTTGCGGCAGATTTTATATTTGCCTGCCTATTTTTTAAACCAATCTTCGTATGGCAAAATTCTATAACCAGGAGATAAGCGAAATATTCGCAAGCTTTAAAACAGCTCAGACTACTGGTTTGTCATTAGAAGAGGCAGGCAGGAGAATTGAGGAATACGGATATAACCAGCTGACCTCAAAACGGAAGAAAAGCTTCTTCCGGATGTTCATAGCCCAGTTTAAAAGCTTCATGATAATAATTCTTCTGATTGCCGCGGCAATATCCGGAGTTGTAGGTGTTATGGAAGGAGAAGGCCTGCTCGATACATTTATTATACTTGGCATTCTGATCCTGAATGCATTAGTTGGAGCTTTCCAGGAGCGAAAGGCAGAATCATCCCTTGAGGCTCTCAAAAATCTTGCGGCTCCGGAAACAAAGGTATTACGCAATGGTGTTATTATGGAGATTCCTACCAGGGAGCTGGTGCCTGGTGATGTTGTAATTCTTGAGACCGGGGCTATCATTCCCGCAGATCTGAGGCTCACAGAAGCGGTCAACCTGAAAATCCAGGAATCATCTTTGACCGGTGAATCTGTACCTGTAGATAAGCAGACAGCTCTTTTGCCGGGTGATGATGTTGCGCTTGGAGATCGTATAAATATGGCTTTTTCGAGCGGCATGGTGACCTATGGACGGGGTCGTGGTGTAGTTGTTACAACAGGTATGAATACTGAGGTGGGGAAAATCGCAGATATGCTGCAACAGGCAACAGATACGGAAACGCCTATGAGCAGGCGTCTGGAGCAGCTTGGAAAGGTCCTGGGCATTGCAGCACTCATAATCTGTGCTGTGATCTTTCTTGTAGGAGTGCTCTATGGCAATTCTGTTTTAAGCATGTTCATGACAGCTGTCAGTCTTGCCGTTGCAGCAATTCCTGAGGGCCTCCCGGCTGTTTCGACCGTAGTCCTGGCAATTGGTGTTCAGCGTATGGTAAAAAGGAATGCAATAATCCGTACGCTACCTTCTGTTGAGACTCTTGGAAGTGCAACAGTTATCTGCTCCGATAAGACAGGGACTCTTACCCAGAACAAAATGACAGTGGTTGAAGCTTATGTCAACCATAAAAAAGATGTGATTAAAAGGGCGGCCCCTGCTACCATACTGAATGAAGAGGAAAAAAGACTTATTTCAATATCGGTTTTGTGCGCTGATGCCCAGTACAGGGTGAATGATAATGGTAAAATTGAATATACAGGTGATCCGACTGAAACAGCCTTGCTTGATTTTGGTATTCTTTACGGTATCTACAAGGATGATCTTGAAAAGAGATTACCAAGGATCGCTGAAATTCCTTTTGATTCAGGAAGAAAACGAATGACGACCGTCAACAGAATATCTGATAAGAATACAAGGATAAATGTAAAAGGAGGTCTTGACGAAGTACTCAGCGTGTGCGACAAGATAATTATTAAGGGTGAAATAAGGCCTATTACTTCTGACGATACAGACATGATCAGAAAGGCAAATGAGAACATGGCAAATTCGGCATTGCGTGTACTGGCCATGGCTTACAGGGATCTGCCCGAGGCACCGCAGGATGTTCATATAGGAGAACTTGAGAACAGGCTCATTTTCATTGGCTTGCTTGGAATGATTGATCCCGCCAGACCTGAAGTTATTGAGGCTGTTTCAAAATGCAATACAGCAGGTATCAGGCCGGTAATGATAACCGGTGACCATAAAATCACAGCACTGGCAATTGCCCGCGAGATTGGAATTTATAAGGATGAAGATAGTGCAATTACAGGCGCCGAACTTGAAAAGCTCAATGATGAGGATTTCTATGAGAATGTAGCCAGATATTCAGTATATGCCAGAGTTGCCCCTGAACATAAGGTTCGCATAATTAAAGCATGGCAGAAACATAACGAGGTTGTGGCCATGACAGGTGATGGGGTAAACGATGCTCCTGCCCTAAAGCAGGCTGACATCGGAGCTGCAATGGGAATTGTCGGAACTGATGTGGCAAAGGGCGCTGCTGATATGATCCTCACCGATGACAATTTTGCAACAATAGTTTCAGCAGTCGAAGAGGGAAGGCGGATTTATGATAATATCCTTAAGGCTATTCAGTTTCTGCTATCCACAAACATCGGTGAAATATTCCTGCTGCTTATTACTTCAGTATTTAACCTTGGTGCGCCTCTGCTGCCAATCCATATTCTCTGGGTAAACCTGGTGACCGACAGTCTGCCTGCGCTTGCATTAAGCGTCGATCCGGCTGAAGACAACATTATGAACCGGAAGCCCCGTAATTCAAAAAAGGGATTTATGACCAATGGCATGATATGGAGGATCATGTACCAGGGGGTAATGATCGGTGCCATACCCCTTGTCGCCTACATTATGGGACTGCGCGAAGGAGGTGAATCGCTGGGGCAGACTATGGCTTTTGCCACACTTATATTTGTGCAACTTGTACATGTACGCAACCTGCATTACAATACCAGGTCATCGCTTGCAATAAGCCTGTTCAGGAACAAACCTCTTATAGGTGCAATCCTTGCATCTGCAGGATTAGCTCTGATTGTTCTCCTGATACCTCCCGTGCGTGAAGCTTTCAGTCTCACAGCACTGGACGGGAAACACTGGATTATTGTCGCCCTGATGTCGCTTATACCAATCGTGGTGGTTGATATTTTTAAATTATTCAGGATCAATACTACCAGGGATGAAAGAAATGGTTGAGAAGAAAAAGGAAAGAACATTTATCGGATTTAACAGGAATATCCTTTTTACCGGATTAACCAGTTTTCTTACAGACACATCTGTGAAGATGGTCTATTCGGTAATGCCCATGTTCCTGATGTCATTAGGCGCATCAAAGACAAGCCTGGCACTGATAGAAGGAATAGCGGAAAGCACTGCCGCACTTATAAAAACTCTATCGGGTTTCTGGAGCGATAAGATTGGCAAAAACAAACCATTCATACTTATAGGATATGGGATTTCTGCTATTATTATTCCGCTATATTCGTTTGTAATTTCGCCTTTGCAGGTTTTATATCTGCGCTTTATAGAGAGGTTTGGCAAGGGTATCCGCACCGCACCGCGTGACAGCCTTATTGCCGGATCGGTGATCAATAGAGAGACAGGAAAAAGTTTTGGTTTACAGAAAGCGATGGACAATAGCGGTGCAATAGTAGGACCTTTAGCTGCATTTATTTTGCTAATATTCTTCCCGGACAATTACCGGCTTATATTTCTGCTGGCCGGAATACCCTCAATCCTGAGTATTTTCGTAATTATCTTCGGCATAAAAGAGGCTAAAAAGAGCAAGGAAAGTCTGTTTACAAAATTCCATTTTAAAGATTTCCCACGGAAATATTATCTCTTTCTGGCTATAATTTTCATTTTTACCCTGGGAAATTCTACGGATGCATTATTAATGGTAAAAGCTAATGAAGTAGGCGTAAAAGTTGCTTTTATTCCCCTGGTTTATCTGATCACAAGCATCGTTTCTGTGTTACTGGCTATTCCAATAGGTTCCCTTTCTGATAAAATAGGAAAAGAAAAAATTCTCGTGGCAGGATTTTTAGTCTATGCAATCGTTTATTTTGGGTTTGGTATTACCGGCAGTGTGGGTACAATTATAGCCCTGTTTGCATTATATGGTTTGTATTCAGCCGCAACCGATGGGATACAGAAAGCATTTGTTTCTGATACAATTGATAAAAACAAACAAGGTACTGGTCTGGGTATTTATAATGCATTACTGGGTATTACTTTGTTACCGGCAAGCTTAATTGCAGGTGTTCTTTATGATAAGGTAAACTCATCTGTTCCTTTCTATTTCGGAGCCGCAACAGCTGCCGTTTCAGCAATACTGATGCTGGTATATTTTCTGAAATACAAAACCCTCAATTCAAAAAAATAACCACGGGGTTGCACTGAGTTTTAAGGAGTTTCACAGAGTTTTATAACAGTGTTCCTCCGTTTCAATTCCGTGTTACTCTGTGGTTAAAAAGATTTCCTTAAATTTATATCCTGACAAAACCCAAAATCAATGAAGCAGGTTTTAAAATATACTGGTTATGTTCTTCTGGTACTTCTTGTCGGATTTCTGATCTGGCGTTTTTATTATATTCTGATCTGGCTTCTTGTTGCAGCCATGATCTCATTTATCGGCCAGCCAATGGTGCGGTTCTTTGACAAAATCCATATCAGAAAGTTAAAAATGCCGCATACTTTAAGTGCCCTTCTTGCTTTGCTGATCATTGTAATCGTTGGTGCCGGATTTATAGCTGTCTTTGTTCCCCTGATTGTTAACCAGGCACAAACAATATCAGAGATCGATATTGATAAGCTTGCTCAGAATATGCAGGGTCCCTTACACTGGCTTGATGAGAAAATGCATAGCCTTGGAGCAATTCCTGACGGGCAGACAATCCAGGATTTTCTTGTTTCCAAGCTTAAATCAGTTGTCAGCATAGGAAGCATAGGCGCAGCAATAGGAAAATTCATAAGCGCAGCCGGAAATGCATTTATAGGATTGTTTTCGATACTTTTTATATCCTTCTTTTTCCTGAAAGACGAAAATCTTTTCCAGGAAAGCCTCTTCCTGTTTATTCCCGAAAAACACCATGCCGGGACCATTAAGGTAGTTGAAGAATCCGGGAATCTGCTTATCCGCTATTATCTCGGAGTATTGCTTGAAGTATTTGGTGTAATGTCGCTTATTACCATCGTACTATGGATATTCGGCATAAAGAATGCTCTGCTTATCGGTTTCTTCGCAGGGATCATGAATATAATCCCTTATATCGGACCTATAATAGGAGGGGTAATCGGATTGACCCTGGGTCTTATTTCAACCCTTTCCGGAGGTTCATATAATGAGTTGCTTCCGGTACTGTTAAAAATTTTGGGGACCCTGGTTGTTATCAATTTTATCGATAACAATATTCTTGTCCCATTAATTTATTCGAAAAGCGTTAAATCTCACCCACTGGAGATCTTCCTGGTAATTATTGTTGGAGGCGGATTGGCAGGCCTGGCAGGAATGTTGTTTGCAGTTCCGGTTTATACGCTGCTCAGGGTAATCGCGAGAGAATTCTTTCAGCAGTTCAGAGTGATAAAAAAGCTTACTGATCCTATTGATGAAGATAATTAAAACCTTGAAATATATATTATTATGAAAATGAAAAAAAATTTGCTTTTTCTTTCAGCATTAGCAGTGGCCGCGATTTTAACGGCATGTTCTTCAGATAAAAAAATCACCAATGCCGAAAAGCTTGGTTTTTCTGCCGGGAAGAAGGTGATACTGCTTCATTGTGATGATGGCGGAATGTGTAATGAAGCAAATATTGCGATACGCAATTATTTTGAAAAGGGTGATATACAATCGGCAGCCGTGATGGTTCCCTGTCCATATTCCGGTGATCTTGTTGAATGGGCTAAAACACTGGATTCACCAGATATCGGCGTCCATCTTACTCTGACAAGCGAATGGAAAGATTACCGGTGGGGGCCTGTCTCTGATACCTCAAAAGTACCCGGTCTTATAGATCCGGAAGGAAAAATGTGGCATGATGTTCCGGACGTGATAATACATGCTTCTGCGGAGGAAGCAGAAACAGAGGTCCGGGCTCAGATTAATAAAGTGCTTGCCATGGGGTACGCTCCTTCCCATATCGATACCCATATGGGAACTATGTACGGATCAATTGACTATATTAAAGTGTTTTTAAAAATAGCACAGGAATACAATATTCCGGCAAATGCAATTGATCTTTCCGATCCGGCGATAGCTGAGAACTTCAAACAGCAGGGTTATCCTATTACACCGGAGGTCGTTGAATTATTGAATCAGTACTCCCTGCCCCGGCTGGATAACTTTTCCAGCGTGCCTGATGGTAATTCATATGAAAACAAACGTGAGAATTTCTTTAAGCTGCTTAACTCCCTGAATCCGGGGATTACTGAGATAATCTTTCATCCCTCTGTGGAGACCGATAATCTGAAAACTATCACAGACTCCTGGCAGCAGCGGGTATGGGATGCTCAGCTGTTTTCTGATCCTGTTGTAAAAAGTTTCTTTAAGGATAACGATATCATCATAACCACCTGGAAAGAGATAATGAAACGGCATGGTAAGTAAAAACAATTTTAATTTACTTCTCAGAAACCGGGGACAATTGTTTTTTTTATACGTCTTTTACAAAAATTAACATTCTATGGCTGAAAGCAGGAAGGCAGTTATAATAGGTGCCGGAATCGGTGGAATTGCCACCGCTGTTTTTCTTGTAAAAAACGGTTGGTCAGTTGATATTTATGAAAAAAATTCAGATCCGGGCGGGCGCTGCGGACAGCTTATCTATGAAGGCCACCGCTTTGATCTTGGCGCGACAATGTACCTGATGCCGGGTATGTACAGCCAGGTGTTTGATTCCCTCGGAATGAAGTATGAAGAGGGAAGTGATATAACTCCGCTTGAAAACCTGTATAAAATATTTTTCGATGACGGTGAAGAGCTGGCTTTTACAGCTGACAAGGAAAGAATGAGGTCGCAGCTGGAAAAAATTGATCCGGGCAGCTACGAGAAATCAGCGAAATACATATCAAAAGGTTATGAAATCTATCAGGAAGGATTGGATAAGCTGATTGGTCGTAATTTCTTCAATATCTTCCAGTTAATTAATTTTAAGAATATAGGTCTTCTTATAAGACTGAAAACCTATATTTCCAACTGGGCTTATGCAAAAAAGTTTTTTAAGCATCCTCATCTTCTGATGGCATATACATTTCAGAATATCTATGTCGGCCAGAGCCCGTTTAACTCTCCCGCCCTGTTTTCAATGATACCTGCTGCCGAGCTTATTGAAGGTTCCTTTTTCCCTAAAGGAGGTATGTATGCAATAATTGAGAAGCTCTGTTCAACTGCGGTGTCATATGGAGTTAAGATGCATTTTGATGCTCCTGTCGCTAAAATAAATATCAGGGATAAAAACGCTGATAGTATTACCCTTGAGGACGGCACAGAGGTCAATGCCGGTATAATTATTGCTAATGCCGATCTGCCTTATGTGTACCGTAAACTGTTACCTGACAGAAGAAAATCCGCCCATATTGACCGGCTGAAATATTCTTGCGGTGTTATCTGTTTTCACTGGGGCATGGATAACTACTATCCACAACTTGATCATCACAATGTTTTTCTTTCTGATTCCCTGAAGGGCGGTCTCCATAGTATTTTTGTCGATAAAGCTGTTGATGACCTGCCAACATTTTATGTCCATGCACCCTCAAGGACCGAACCCGGGGCAGCTCCTCCCGGCCAGGATACATTGTCAGTTTCTATAGGGGCAGGGCATATCGATCCAAAAAAGAAACAGGACTGGAATATGCTGAAGAATAAAGCCAGGACTGCAGTTATAAAGCGTCTTGAAAAATTCGGACTTAAAGATTTTGAAAAGCATATTAAATTTGAGATATGCTATACACCTGAAGACTGGGAAAGCTACTGCCATGTTTCGCGGGGCTCTGTATTTGGAAGTCTCGGTCACAATATCATGCAGATGGGTTATTTCAGGCCTCACAACCGTCACGACTGCTATCATAACCTTTATTTTGTCGGAAGCAGCACACACCCCGGCAACGGAATCCCTAATGTGCTTGTTTCCGCAAAGCTTGTAGCAGAAAGGATCTTTAAGGAACAAAAACAGGATAAAAAGTAAACAATAAGACCTGATCAATGATATCACAAAATGAAGAATTTCTCGGGATCTTCAATACAATAGAGTTTGACAGGATAAAGGATCATCCGAACATTCTTATTGCAGCAAGATTCTGGGATCAGGACAGATACAAGGCTGCCGAAGTCTTATATAAGTTCATGAGAAATATCGATGATATGATCGATAATTACAAGGCAGCGCATAAAATGATTGCACCGTCGGAAAGAAAAACCTTTGTTGACAATGTAAATGAATGGATGAAAACCTTAATTGATTCGGAGAACCATGATCCGTTTCAGAAGGAGTTGATACAGACAATGGACAGGTTCTGTATCCCTTTATGGCCTCTGGAGGCATTTGCCAGGTCAATGATCTATGATATACACAATGACGGTTTTCCCACCCTGGAATCATATCTTGATTATTCACGGGGAGCCTCTGTTGCTCCTGCTTCCATCTTTGTTCATCTTAACGGACTTACAATAAAAGATGGAAAATATGAACCTCCTGCTTTTAATGTTAAGGAAGCCGCAACACCATGTGCCATATTTAGTTACCTCGTTCATATAATCCGTGACTTCCAGAAGGATCAGCTTAATAATCTGAATTATTTTGCTGACGACATGATAGCAAAACACAGGCTGACAAGACACGATTTAAGGGAAATTGCCTGGGAACATCCGGTAAGCAGTAATTTCCGAAACCTGATTAATGAATATTATTCCCTTGCCGACAAATACCGTCTCATGACCTATGAGATCATCAGAAAAATAAGTCCTTTGCTTGAACCAAGATACAAGCTGAGCCTTGAGATCATATTTACACTTTACCTGATGGTCTTTGAAAGAATTGATGTAAAGAATGGCAATTTCCGCACTGAAGAGCTTAATCCGACACCTGAAGAAACTAAGGACAGGGTTTATAAAACTATAGCAAAGTTTAACACCTGAACAATTATCCTTCTGACAATATTGGATCAGAAAATTTAATAAATACTTAGCTATGAATAAAGTATTGATCTCACTATCATTATTCGTGTTTATCTTGAAAATATATCAATAACAGGCCATGGCTGGATCATTGGCAATGGATTGACAAGGTCGGGAAGGCTCCTGTATTCATTCTTAAAGATGTAACTGATTTTAAAACAGTTCAGTGCGGTACTTTACCGGACAAAAAGATCGATAAAACAGATTCATTTATTTTTTAAATATTGTACATTGCACTCTATGAAAAGAGTCAGACTTATCAATTGCATAGTCATTTTTTTTATTGCTGCAGGATGTGCACCTCTTGATGAAATTTATTCTCACGAATTCAGTTCAGGGTATTATAGGTTAAAAGCACCCGATACAAATTCCGAAAAAGTTTATCTGAATATGAATGAAGATACAATAACAGTATTTCCGTTAACTGATAATGTGAAATCCGCGGGGATTGATTTATCTCTTTCAAAGAGTCATCAAATAAGCTCCCTCGGACCGGGAAATGATATGCATAATAGTACTTTTATAAGAACATCCGTTGATATAGATCTTTCAACAGTGCTCCTTAAATACCGGCCAGGTACAGCTGATGTGCCCTCCCAGCTCAATACAAATATCAACGGCGTTTTTTATACAGGATTCAGGAAAGATTATTTCAAAATAAAATCCAACCTTACTAAAATCAATGAAATAAAGACTTTTATCAGACATACAGGTTTTGATTTCGGTTTATTTGCAGGAATCGGAATCGCACCAATTAATCCAACTGTTACGGAAAACAATATTTCCCAGGAATATGACGGGATAGTTTTTCAAAAAGGAATTTCGGCATTTGCCACTTATGAAAATATGTCAATTGGACTTGCTGTCGGATTTGATAATCTTCTTGACAATAATAAGAGCATCTGGATTTATAACAATAAACCATGGTTCGGGATAATGCTGGGTATTGCAAATTTTTAACTGATATACCATGAAAAAAGTGCTGCTGCTTTTCAGTTTTATATTTTTTGTAATGTTGAACTTATTCCCTCAGAAAGCTGATCCGTATAAGCCTGATTTCGGTAATCCTCCTGGAAGAGAAGGAATGACGCTGGTATGGAATGAGGAGTTTAATGAAGAAGCTAAACCTCATCCTTCATCATGGAGATATGAGATCGGATTTGTAAGGAACCAGGAGCTTCAGTGGTATCAGCCAAATAATGCTAAAATAACCGAAGGAGTGCTGATAATTGAAGGGAAAAATGAAAAAATCAGAAATCCATATTATGTTGCAGGAAGTACCGACTGGAAGACATCCAGGCAGTATGCTGAATACACATCTTCAAGCATTCAGACCCGGGGGCTTCATCAATGGCAGTTCGGACGGTTTGAGATCCGTGCCAGGATTGACACTTCATGCGGTTCCTGGCCTGCTATATGGACACTGGGTCTTGATGGAGGCTGGCCCTCAGGAGGCGAAATAGATATCATGGAGTTCTACAGAATTAAGAGTATTCCGACAATACTGGCCAATTTTGCCTGGGGAACAGGAAAACAATATGTCGCAAAATGGGATGATCTCAAAAAACCATTATCCGATTTTACAACAAATGACACTGAATGGATCAGAAAATTTCATATCTGGAGACTCGATTGGGATAGTATATCCATCAAGATCTTTCTCGATAATCAGCTTATTAATGAGGTCCTTACAAGCGAAACCGTAAATCCTGACGGTTTCAACCCTTTTCTTCAGCCCCATTATCTTCTTCTTAACCTTGCTATTGGAGCCAACGGCGGAGATCCGTCTAAAAGCAAATCCCCTATTACTTTTGAAGTCGATTGGGTAAGGGTATATCAGAGACTCTGAACAAACTGTAAACCTGACTGTTGTTTATTTCGTATCTTTGCAACACTAGTTGATGAATAGAATGACACTTGTCCCCGCCCCGATGGAAAGAATGGATGGACGTAATCTTTATTACACATTTATAGCCGGGGCAAAAAAAGTTATTGAACACCAGGTTGAGCTTAACAAGATCAATGTGTTTCCTGTCAATGACGGAGATACAGGTACCAATCTTGCTTCAACGATCAGATCAGTAATAGAATCCCTTCATCCTAACAGGTCATATAAAATAACAGCAGACAGGATAGCAGAAGCAACCCTTCTGAATGCCAGGGGAAATTCGGGAATAATCTTTGCCCAGTTCTTTTACGGCCTCAGCATTGAAATCGGTGACCAAAAATCCATTACCCTTAAGCAATTTGCTGAAAGCATTCAGCGATCGGTAAAGTATGTCTATGAAGCCGTCGCCAATCCGGTTGAAGGCACTATGCTGACTGTCATCAAGGAATGGGCGGAATATATTTACCAGACCTGGCACAAATTCAGTGATTTTAATCATCTGCTTGTCAGCTCTTATGAGGTTCTTAAGAAATCCCTCATGGAGACAACATCAAAGCTGAAGATCCTGGCAAAAAATAATGTCGTTGATGCGGGAGCAAAAGGATTTGTCCTTTTTGTTGAAGGGATCATAGAATTTATTCATTCAAGAAATTTAAAAGAGCTGATCCTTTCAAAAGCTGAAACAGCTTCTTTTCCAAAGATTGAAGAGGTGGTGGCAGAAAAAGTTGATTTCAGGTATTGCACTGAAGCAATTATAAAGAATAGTACTATTGACAATGATGCCTTGAAAAGAACTCTGTCAGGATTTGGAGATTCAATTGTTATTGCCGGTTCCGATAAAATCAGAAGGATCCATATTCACACAAATACTCCTGCCGAACTTTTCAATGAGCTGAGATATGCAGGGACCCTGACATTCCAGAAAGCTGACGATATGATCCGTCAGAGCCAGGCTGTCTATGCCAGAAAATGGAAAATAGCCCTTGTGACAGACTCAACATGCGACCTTTCCCAGGAACTTATTGATCATTACCAGATCAACATACTTCCGTTAAGTATAAGCTTTGGAGAGAATCACTACCTTGATAAGGTGACCATTCAGCCCAACCAGTTTTATAAAATGCTTGATGAATGTCCTGATTACCCGAAAACTTCCCAGATCAATGAGACTGCTTTCATCAATCTCTATTCACATCTGGCTTCACATTATGATTCCATAATAGCAGTTCATCTTAGCGATCAGCTTAGCGGTACATATAACAGTAGCTTGAAAGCAGCAAGATCAGTCAGCAGTGAATTTAACAAGCCGGTGACTGTATTGAATTCCAGGAATCTTTCAGGTGCGCTGGGATTGATAATCCTGAGGGCAGCACAGGCTATTGAAACCGGCATGTCACACGATGAGGTCGTTGCACAAACGGAGAAATGGATCACTAAGGCCAGGATCCTGGTGAGCGTCAGAACATTGAAATATATGGTTCGCGGAGGCCGGGTTTCCGCCGTCAAAGGACTAATTGCCAGAATATTGAATATCAATCCTATTGTTTCACTTGATGAAACCGGAAAAGCAATAGTATTCGATAAGGCTTTTAACCAGAAAACAAATATGGAAAAGGTAATGAAGCATATTTTATCAGCCCGCCCAGGGGAAAAAATATGGAACTATATTGTTCTTCATGCCAATAATGAAAATGCAGCTGCCTGGTATTCTGAAAAAATGGAGATACTGACCGGGAAAAAGCCTGTTTCCGTTGTCAATATATCTCCTGTAATTGGAGCCAATTCTGGTGTCGGTGCTGCATCAGTTGCTATTCTCTATGAATAATCCTGTCATGACTTTTTTCCAGATTTATCTGCAGGCATTTGCAGTCATCCTTATAATGATGACTTTGCTATGGATTATCAGCGTCATTAAGAAAAATGTCAGTATTGTTGATCTCTTTTGGGGATTTGGCTTTGTACTTGTATCCGTGTTTTATTTCCTGAACAGTGATGGTTATAACTTACGGAAAATAATTGTTATGTCTCTTGCAGCTGCCTGGGGCTTTCGTCTTTCAATCTATCTTACCTGGAGAAACTATGGGAAAGGAGAGGATTTCAGATACAGGCAATTTCGTCAGAACTATGGCGAAAAAAGATACTGGTGGATAAGCTTCTTTCAGACATTTCTTTTGCAGGGCATTCTAATGTGGCTCATATCTGCACCTCTGCTCGGAGCTCAGTATTACGGGCAAAATAAAGCTTTGAATTTCTTAGATTGGACAGGGATTATTTTTTGGATCATAGGCATAGCATTTGAAGCCGGAGGGGACTGGCAGCTTGCGGTTTTCAAATCCAATCCAGCTAACAGGGGAAAAGTTCTGGATTCTGGATTCTGGCGTTACACACGACATCCGAATTATTTCGGAGACTCATCTGTATGGTGGGGTTTTGGCTTTTTGTGCCTTGCCTCAGGAAGCTGGTTACCAGCGCTGGGATCGGTCCTTATGACTCTTCTGATAATTAAGGTTTCCGGAGTGGCGCTGCTTGAAAAAAATCTTAAGGAACAAAAGCCCCAATACAAAGAATATATTGCGAAAACCAGTTCATTCATCCCCTGGTTTCCAAAAAAGGATAAAATGCAACTATGAGATACAGATTATTTTCATTGCTTCTTCCGGTATTTTTTTTATCAGCAATTCAGTGCCGGAATAATAAAACTGTTGAAACATTTAAGGCTGACATAATTGTCTATGGCGGCACTTCCTCAGCGGTGACTACTGCAGTTCAGATTGTCAGGATGGGAAGATCTGTCATTATTGTTTCTCCCGATAAGCATATTGGCGGCCTTTCTTCATCAGGGTTGGGTTTTACCGATACTGGAAACAAAGAAGTAATCGGAGGCCTTGCCAGAGAATTCTACCAGCTTATATTTCAGCACTATGAGAAGCCTGAATCGTGGAACTGGCAAAAACAATCCGATTATGGGAACACAGGACAGGGCAATCCTGCCATCGACGGAGAAAAACGAACTCAATGGATCTTTGAACCACATGTTGCAGAAGAGGCTTTTGAGAAAATGATCGCCAATAATAAAATCAGGGTTTTCAGGGATGAATTGCTGAACAGGGAAACAGGAGTTAAAAAGAAAAACAATTCAATTACTTCAATAGAGACACTGAGCGGGAAAATATTTAAAGGAAAGATATTCATTGATGCTACTTATGAGGGAGATCTTATGGCAGCAGCAGGTGTAAAGTACAATGTAGGTCGTGAATCAAACAGCGTTTATAATGAAAACTGGAACGGAGTGCAGAAAGGAGTGTTCCATCATGGTCACTGGTTTAAGGATAATATAGATCCTTATAAAATCCCGGGAGATCCGTCAAGCGGACTTCTTCCCCGCATTTCATCGGATATCCCCGGGGAAAACGGTACAGGAGACAATAAGATCCAGGCGTATTGCTTCAGACTTTGCCTTACACAAAATCCTGAAAACAAAGTCCTGATCACAAAACCCGAGGGATATGACTCAACACAATATGAGCTGCTTGTAAGGCTGTCAGAAACCAGGTGGAATGAGTTTTTCGGGAAATATGATCCCATACCTAATCTTAAAACCGATGTTAATAATCATGGCCCATTCAGTTATGACAACATTGGTATGAACTGGGATTACCCGGAAGCATCTTATGAAAGAAGAAAGGAGATCATAAAAGAACATGAGACCTATCAGAAGGGATTGCTCTTTTTTATGACAACTGATAATCGCATTCCTTCAGAAGTCAGGGAAACAATGAACAAATGGGGATATGCTAAGGATGAATTCATTGATAATGGCAACTGGCCATATAATATCTATGTGAGGGAAGCGCGAAGGATGATAGGCGAATATGTTATGACTGAGAATGATGTATTGGGGAAAAGAGATGTTCCCAGACCTGTTGGAATGGGTTCCTATACAATGGATTCCCATAACGTCCAGAGATATGTTACCCCCGAGGGATTTGTTCAGAATGAAGGGGATCTTGGAGTCGGGCCTGATAAGCCTTATCAGATTGATTTGGGTGCTTTAATGCCCAGAAAGAATGAATGTAATAATCTGCTGGTTCCGGTTTGTGTCTCAAGTTCACATATAGCCTTTGGTTCCATAAGGATGGAGCCTGTCTTTATGATACTTGGTCAGAGTGCAGGTACTGTTGCTTCACTGGCAATTGTAAAGAGAAAAGGTATTCATGACCTTGATTATAAAGAGATTAAAGATAAGCTGCAAGAGAATGGACAGATCCTTAAGTACTGATTGAATTTTATTGATTATTCTTGCTGTTTTGTCTTTTTCAGTTTTTTAATATCTTTGGCATCCTGTTAATAGAACCGGTAAATAATGAACCTCAGATACCTGTTATTTTTGTTGTTATTGATCTGCCCGGCATTAATCGTTTCGGGACAATCTGATTCAATTCTCTCCCGAAAACAGGCTTTAGTGATCAACAGATTATCTCATCCTCTCCTTTTCGACGGAATCCCTGACGAGGAAGCCTGGAAATCTATTGAACCGATAAAGCTGATTATGTTTGCTCCAGTCTTTGGGAAAGAACCTACTGAGGAAACTGATTTCCGTATGGCATATGACGATAAGTATCTGTATGCCGGAATATGGCTTTACTATAAGGATCCTTCCATGATAAAGTCTGCAAGTTATAAAAGGGACTATTTGGGACAGGGCAGTGATATGATAGGTTTTACTCTCGATACATATAATGATAAAGAGAATGGACTGGCGTTTTTTACCTCGCCAGAGGGCTTGCGATTTGATGCAGGTATTCAGAGAGACGCAGTAGTGAATCAGCCTGATCAGATGCCGATGAATATAAGCTGGAACACATTCTGGGATGTGATGACACAAAAACATTCCGGAGGCTGGTGTACTGAAATAAGAATTCCGCTTTCCAGTCTCAGGTTTCAGGAACTCATTGGTGAGGTAAGGATGGGCTTAATAATCCAAAGATGGATCCCATCCAAAAATGAAACTGATCTTTATCCTGCAATCCCTCCCAATTGGGGTGATTTTTCAGTTATTAAACCATCACAGGCACAGGAAATTGTGCTTCGGGGAGTAAAACCCAGTAAACCTCTTTATATTGCTCCCTATGCTCTTGTAGGCTATGAAAGCAAATACGATATCAATGATGATGAAACGACGTACGATAAGTCTGGAAAGCCTGTATATGAAGCTGGATTGGATGTAAAATATGGTATCACCAGTAATCTTGTTCTGGATCTCACGGCAAATACTGACTTTGCGCAGGTTGAAGCTGATGATCAGCAGGTAAATCTTACTCGCTTTTCGCTTTATTTTCCTGAAAAGCGGTTGTTTTTCCTGGAACGTGCCAGCGTTTTCGATTTCAGTATAGGTGGCAATGATAATATTTTTTACAGCCGCCGCATAGGTTTAAGTGATGATGGCGATCCAGTACGGATTTACGGAGGTGCCCGGTTGACTGGCCGATTAAAAAAGTGGGATGTTGGTTTAATGGATATGCAGACAGCACCACTTTGGCAGAAAAATTCTGCCGGTATAAGAAGCGTGATCCTACCTTCAGAAAACTTCGGGGTCTTAAGATTAAGACGTCAGGTCATAAATGAAAACACCTATATAGGTGCTATGGCGACCAGCCGGCTGGGAGCAGACGGATCGTACAATGCTGCTTATGGCATTGATGGTATTCTCCGTCTCTTCGGTGATGATTACCTGGATATTAAATGGAGCCAGACTTTTGAAGACTCCACAAATAACAATTCTATTAAAGATAATTCCCTCCTTACAATAAGCTGGCAAAGAAGGGCTAATAAAGGTCTGGGCTATGAACTTGGATATACTCAGTCAGGGGTCAATTTCAATCCTGGTATTGGCTTTGAAATGATAGATGATTATGCCTCTGTAATGGGGGAACTTCGTTACGGATGGATTCCGGGCGAAAATTCAAAGATCTACAGCCATTCCCCGCAAAGCAGAATGTTTTACAGGGCATATATTGATGATGGCTCTATGATGACCCTGACAAATTTCACTGGCTGGTCATTCCAGACAAAGAACCAGTGGCAGGGAGAGCTTAACCTGGTTTACAATATTGATAACCTGAGGGACAGCCTTGAAATCAGCCCTAACGAACTATATATCAATCCTGGTAAGTATAAGTATATTAATTTCATGGGCGTACTTGTTACACCAATGTCAAAGCCATTTTATGTTATATCGATAACTGAGACCGGACAGTTTTATGATGGTGCAAGGTTTTCATTACGCCTGGAGCCAACATGGAATATCTCAAAACACTTTGAGCTTGGCGGAACTTATAGTTTTGATCATGTAAATATCAGCAAAAGAGATATAAAATGGACCAACCATTTGTTTGGACTTAAGGCTCTTTATATGTTAAATACAAAGTTTTCAGTCAATGCATTTGTGCAGTACAATAAATCCGTACATGAAATCGTTACAAATCTCAGGATAAGGTATAATCCGAAAGAGGGGAATGATCTTTACCTTGTGTTCAATGAAGGACGTAATACAGATCTGACCCGTGAGCTCCCTAATCTGCCGGTTTATTATTCAAGGGCAATGATGGTGAAATATACATATACCTTTAATCTGTAGTCACAGGAATAAATGACCATTTCTGGTTAGGGAAAAACATCAACAGGCTGTATTATTGCTTGCAGGAGATAACTACAACTAAATGAAGATGATGAATTTAAATAAGTTTAGCTTAATTGTCGCTTCTATACTTGTTCTGGCAATGGTGGCCGGATGTGAAAAAACAATCGTGCCAGGTGATGATAGTCCTGAAGAGGAAGATCCCGCTGATTATTCGTTTGACACATCGATAGTTGTCCAGATCACCCTTAACGGAACCTCAATTTCAGTTGTTCCGTCGGTTGCTGATGTTTCCGGCAGCAAGGTTACAATTAAGTCTGCAGGAACATATAATATAACAGGTTCGCTGACTGACGGACAGATAATTGTGGAAACAGAAGATGAAGAAAATGTCAATCTTATTTTCGATGGTATTGACATCAAATCCTCTTCCAGCGCACCGGTCTTTGTAAAGAACGCAAAGAAAGTTGTTATTTGCCTGAAAGAGGATACCAAGAACTATCTTTCAGATGGGGCATCATATTCAACAACAGATGAGCCAAATGCTGCATTGTTCAGCAATGCCTTTCTGACATTTTTCGGAGGAGGATCGCTTAATGTAACAGGCAATTATAATGACGGTATTTCTACTGACGACGGAATGATCATTAAGAGCGGAACCATTTCAGTTACCTCCGCTGATGATGGCATAAGAGGGAAAGATTACCTGGTAATCCGGCACGGAAACATAATTATAAATGCAAAAGGTGATGGTCTGACTTCGGATAACGAGGGCGATGCTTCACTTGGATATATTACAATAGACAGTGCTATTGTGAATATCACTTCTTCAGGAGATGGTATCAGCGCTCAGAGTAATCTTATAATCGGTGATGGATCATTTACTATAACGACAGGCGGAGGAGCAGCTACAACATTAACGACAACTCCTACCGGGGGAGGTCCGGGTGGCGGAGGAAGAACATCAGGAGGTTATTCCGGGATAATATCTGCAAAAGCTCTCAAATCATTGGCAAGCCTGGTTATTGAAAAAGGGAAATTCACAATCAATTCGGCTGATGATGCCATACATTCAAATAATTCAGTTAAAATCAACAATGGAACTTTTTCAATTGCGTCCGGAGATGATGCAATTCATGCCGATGTTTCTATTGAGATAAATGACGGAACTATTAATATTACAAAATGTTATGAGGGTATTGAGAGCGCATCAATTATTTTTAATGGGGGAAATATGTCGCTTGTCTCAACCGATGACGGCTTCAATGCAACAAAAGGAAGCGCTACAGAAATAAATGACGGCAGCTCTCTTAACATTAACGATGGAACCATTGTTGTCAACTCTTCCAAGGGGGATGGTCTGGACAGTAACGGGAATGTTAATCTTACGGGTGGAACTGTAGTCGTTCACGGGCCTCAGTCAGCACCGGAAGTGGGATTCGATATTAACGGAACATTTAATGTTTCAGGCGGATTTCTTATAGCTGCAGGACCAAATTCCGGAAATATGATAGAAGTTCCGGCCAGTTCTTCAGCACAGTATTGTGTAAAGGCTACAATGTCATCAACATTGTCTTCCTCAACTCTCTTTAATATTCAGGATGCCTCAGGAAACAACCTGGTTACATATAAACCAGTCAGGTCCGTGTATTACGTAGTGTTTTCTTCCTCTGATCTGAAAAACGGTTCAACATATTCAATTTACACAGGTGGAACTTCGACCGGAACAAATACAAATGGAATCTATTATAATGACACATATTCCGGGGGGACACTGAAGAAAACATTTACAGTGTCAAATAAAATAACAAGCGTATCGTTCTGAAGAATTCTCTTTCTATTGAAAATCAATCAGGTATTTATATAATTCACTTTTTGTAGACAGGATGACGGTTGTCGTTGTGTCAAACGTCTTTTCAAAAGTTTCCATTGATTTTACAAAATTGTACAGATCCCTTGAGGCGGCTGACTGGTTATAGGCAGCTGCATAGATTGCAGTAGCTCTTGCATCGGCCTGTCCCCGTATCTCTTCAGCTTTACGGTAGGCTACCGATTGTATTGTTTTCAGATCCCGTTCTCTTTCACCGTTGATCTTTGAAGCTTCACCTTGTCCCTCGGACCTGAATTTCTCGGCAATACGGAACCGTTCGCTTATCATTCGTTCATAAACCTGTGTCTGTACTTCTGTCACATAATTAAGGCGTTTCAGTCTTACGTCCAGTATGATGATACCAAGATCACTGGCTTTCTCATTTGCAGATAAAAGAATCATTTCCTGGATCTTCAGTCTGCCTTCAGTGATATCGGAAAGCGTATCTCCGACTTCTTCTCCAAATGAACCGGATGATGCAGGCACTCTGTTTACGCTCCGCACGACCTCTTCGAGATTATGGTTTGCTATATAATCACGTGTTTCTCCGTCCAGAATATCCGCCAGTCTTGATATCGCGCCCCGCTCATCAGTAAGACGTTTAAAAAACTGAAGGGGATCAGTTATCTGCCAGCGGGCATAGGCCTCGACAAAAATGAATTTCTTATCCTTCGTTGGTACCTGGTTGGGATCGCCGTCCCACTCCATATATCTTTTTTCAAAATAATTAGTCTTCTGTATGAACGGAACCTTAATCTTTAATCCGGGAGTGATCTTTGCCTCCCCGATGGGTTTACCAAACTGTGTTATGACAACCTGTTCGGTTTCCTTTACTTTAAAAACAGTTTCAAGTATCAGGATTAGGGCAACCACCGCGATAATAAGCTGAATTATGATTTTTGTGTATTTCATGATTTCCCGGTTTTACTTATTATTCATTTGCATCTGAAGAAGCGGTAACACATTATTTCCTCCCTCATCGGTAATTATCTTATTACCCAGTTTCGGGATAACGCTTGTCATTGTTTCCAGATAAATCCTTCTTTTAGTAACCTCCGGAGCTTTAATATACTCCCGGTATAAAGCATTGAACCGTGCTGCCTCACCAAGTGCATTATTGACACGTTCTGTTGCATATCCCTCAGCTTTCTGAATGGTCTCTTCTGCCTGTCCGCTGGCTTTCGGTATGATCTTGTTGTATTCCGATCTCGCCTGATTGATCAGTGTCTCTTTTTCCTGCTGTGCCTGGTTTACAGCATTGAAGGCATCTTTCACCAGGTCAGGAGGATTTATATCCTGCAAAACCACCTGTTCTATTTTGATGCCAAGCAAATATTCCGTACACAACTTCTGGATTTCCTCCTGAACACTGGTTGCTATTTCAATTCTGCCGACAGTCAGCACTTCATTTACAGTACGGTCGCCGACAATCTGCCGCATGCATGCTTCCGAGATATCACGCATGGTACTTACCGGTTCTCTGACTTTGAATAGAAACTTATAAGCATCGTTTATACGATATTGGACAACCCACTCCACATCAGCCAGATTAAGATCTCCTGTAAGCATAAGGGATTCATCTGCTGTGCCGGTTTTTGTATATTGTGATTTAATTCCTGAACTGGTGGTTCTAAATCCAAATTCTTCCTTTTGTTGTCTTTCCACAGCTACTTTGTAAAGTCTTTCAAGTATCGGGATCTTCATGTGAAGTCCGGATTCTTCCTGGCGGATATATCTGCCGAAACGCGTGATGACGCCGACTTCCTCCGGCCTCACCTGGAAGAAAGTCATCCAAAGAAGGATGATCAGGACAATACTGGCAAGAATATACTTAGAATAAAACATGTATTTCTTCCAGTCTTGCGATTTTTTGGCATATCTGAATTGATTGTCTTCCATTTATTTAAAATTTAGGGATTTATACAAATATAGCACTTATAGGATATATTTGTATTTATTACTTTTATTATGAAATCCATTGGAATAAATTGATTTTAAATTTGTCTATAGGATATACAATGAACATTATCATCTTATGAAAAGGACACTTATTATTACTGGTATTGTCGCGGCAGTTATAACGCTGGTGTTGATCATCTTCAATAAGGTTACCTCAAAGGATAAGAGCGCAAATATTTATGCAGAGGCTAAAAGGGGTCTTTTTGAAATAACTGTGGCAAATTCGGGTGAGTTACTGGCTGAAAATTCAATTGATATCAAAGGCCCTGAGATCAGCATGGGTAACCAGGGACAATTCAGAGGCGGTCCTGGGGGTGGTCACGGCAGGATGCATGCCATGGATTTCGAGATCCAGGATATTATTTCGGAGGGAACCATGGTGAAGAAAGGGGACTATATTGCACAACTTGACAGGACGGAATATGATAATACACTGAAGGATGAACTTGAAAACCTTACAACTTTAAGGGCAAATCTTGAAATGAAGGTCCTTGATACAGCAGTGACTCTTACTGATCTTCGTGATGAAATAAAGAATCAGCAATTTGTGGTTGAAGAAGCCCGGATCACGCTGGCTGAGTCTAAATATGAACCTCCTGCAACAATACGTCAGGCGGAGATAAGCCTTAACAAAGCACAGCGCGGACTTGAACAACTGAAAAAAAACTACTCATTGAGGAAGGCTCAGTCCCTGGCAGACATCACTCAGACAAAACAGGCACTTAACGACGGGACTGAACTTGTGGCTGCTCTCCAGGATTTCCTGGCCAAATTTACTATCATAGCTCCTTCTGACGGAATTTTAATTTACAAGGAAGACTGGAATGGCACAAAAAGAAAAGCCGGATCTGATATAAATCCTTTTGACCGGACTGTTGCGACTCTTCCTGATCTGACATCAATGCTTTCTCAGACCTACATAAACGAGATTGAAGTAAGTAAGGTAAAGACAGGTCAGAAAGTAATTATTACTATCGATGCCCTGCCGTCAAAATCATACACAGGCATAATAACAAATGTTGCGAATATTGGTGAAGTACTGCCCAATTCAGATGCAAAAATGTTTGAGGTGATTATTAAAATTGATGGTACTGACATGGAGCTCAGGCCTTCAATGACAACCTGGAATAAAATAATAATCAATACTATTGCTGATGCGGTATATATTCCCACGGAATGCGTTCAAACCGGAGCCGACAGTGTTACTTTTGTCTACACGAAAAAAGGTAATAAGCAGGTAGTCCTCCTTGGTGAGATGAATGACAAAAATGTAGTTGTAACGAGCGGACTTGAACCGGGAGATGCTGTTTACCTCATTCAACCTGAAGAGCCCTGGAAGTTCAAGCTTACAGGAGAAGAACTTCTTTCCAAACTTTAGATGCAGAAAGCCGCCATGATGCGGCTTTTTTGTTTCAATCGGACATTATATTTATCTTTAGCTATATAAAACATATACCACAAAGCATTATTGGAAATGAAAAAAATCTCCTGTTTAATATTTTTAATATTAATCATTCCTGGTGTTTCCGCTCAACGACCTCCGTTTTATAAGAACTTCACTGTGTCGGTCTACGTAAGGGCTTACGAAGTCCGGGATATGGCCGATCAGAAGAAACTCGAGGAATCATGGAATCTTATCAGCCAGCAGGTTAAAATCGATAAAATCTATCTCGAAACCCACCGGGATCAGATCATTGTTGATGAGAAAACCCTTGAAGCTGCCATTAAGTTCTTTAAATCCAAAGGACTTAAAGTGGCCGGGGGAATTACTTATACCATAAATGAAAGAAACAACTTTGAAACCTTTTGCTATACTAATCCCGAACACCGGAAGAAAGCCAGGGAGATTGCCGAATACACTGCAAAGCATTTCGACGAGTTCATCCTTGACGATTTCTTTTTTACCAGCTGTAAATGCGATTTGTGCATAAAGGCTAAAGGTGAAATGAGCTGGACAGATTACAGGCTTAAGCTTATGACAGAAGCTGCACGCGAACTTGTTATTGATCCTGCAAAAGCAGTTAACCCGAAGGTTAAGGTGGTTATCAAATACCCAAACTGGTATGAACATTTCCAGGGTCTGGGATTTAATCTCGAAACCCAGCCGGGCATGTTTGACGGTATCTATACCGGTACTGAAACCCGCGATCCGGTTTTCACAGATCAGCACCTGCAGCAATATCTGGGTTACCTGATAATAAGATATTTCGATAATATTGCCCCGGGTCGTAATGGAGGCGGCTGGGTTGATCCTGCTGCTTCAATGTATATGGACAGGTACGCAGAACAATTCTGGTTGACACTTTTTGCCAAAGCTCCTGAAATTACAATGTTTGATTACAGCCAGCTTCAAACTCCTGTCCGGCCTGAACTCAGGGGAGCCTGGCAGGGAAATAAGACCAGCTTCGATTTTGACGAAATGATGAAACCAATCAACCTGCCTGATGGGAAAACAGTTATTCCAACTACCATAGCACGGGCTGCTGGATTGACATTCGAAAATTTGGACAAGTTCCTTGGATTAGGCAAAATTTGATCCGCAGTTAGTACAAAAGATAAAGGATCGTCTGCAGTCCGGAAAAAATGTTATGATCACTTCAGGATTGTTAAGAGCCTTGCATGGAAAGGGTATTGAAGATATCGTAGAGCTTACCAGCACTGACAGAAAGGTGCTGGTCACTGATTTCAGGGCAGGATGGTTCAGAAATTGCAAATCCGACCAGGAGATCCTTATTCCTCAGATCAATTATCTTACCAATGACTCATGGGAGGAGATTACAGCCACAAAAGGCGCAACCGGATGGCCCATTCTCCACAGAGCACAGTATTCAAAGGCAAACCTTTATGTGCTTACAATTCCCGACAACTTTTCGGATTTGTACCAGTATCCCGCTGATGTACTAAACCGGATACGTGCCGTTGCTACACAGGATTTCAATATTAAGCTGGAAGGGCCCTCTCAGGTGAGTCTGTTCTGTTATGATAACGGAACTTTTATTGTGGAATCATTCCTTCCGGAGCCTGTTACTATTAAAGTCATTGCTAATCAGCCAGTCTGTGCAATTGATGACCTGCTATCGGGTGAATCGTTCCAGGGTACTGTTGTGCCGGTTCCTCCCTTTATGAGCAGGCAGATTGACCCGACACGAAGTTTTGAAATCATGGTTAAACCGCATTCATACAGAGTGTTCCGTACACAATCTACAAAATAAATGCATATCCGTAGATATTAATCCTGAATAATTCATAATTTAGTTTACCAATTTATTTCACTTAAAATGAAACCCATTCCACGAAGAAAATTCATTCAGAGCACTGCCCTGGCTGGCGGTGCTTTGCTTTTCCTTCCCGCACTTAAAGCCTGTAAGTCGCCGGTAACATTATCTGGTAACTACTTCCTGAAAGAATTCGGGATTGATGAAGCCCTCTGCCGGAAATTACTGGCAAAAGCATTATCCAAAGGCGGTGATTTCGCCGACCTCTATTTCGAGTATACAGTTTCAAATTACCTGGGGCTCGAAGATGGCAAGGTAAACCAGTCATATGGCGACATATCCCTGGGAGTAGGTATCCGCACTGTAAAAGGCGACCAGATAGGCTATGGCTTTACTCAGGATCTTACCGGGGAATCAATGATGTCGGCCGCTGCCACGGCAGCAACTATAAGCGATATGAATGCCACCCCGGCAGGCTCTTCATTCACCGCGTTAAAAACTGGCAACTACTATCCTCTGCCTCCTGATTATGATGGTATTCCAGGCGCATTAAAGCTGCCATTAATTCAAAGCGTAAACGAAAAGTGTCTTGCACTATCTCCTGAGATCGTAAAAGTGCGTGCGGGTTTTCAGAGCGCCACAAAACGTATTATGATTGTAACCAGTGATGGCGTCCAGGCTGAAGATATTATTCCTTCAGGATACTTATATGCTTCAGTTGTTGCCGAAAGAAACGGTAAACAGGAGCAGTCATTCTGGAATCTTGGCGGAACTCGTGATATGTCGTTTTATACTGACAAAGTTGTTGATGAGGTAGCAACAAAATCTGTCTCTAATACCCTTAAATTATTTGATGCCATCCAGCCTCCCGCAGGGGAAATGCCTGTCGTTCTCGGACCAGGGGTAACCGGGATACTTCTTCATGAAGCGATCGGACATGGCATGGAAGCTGATTTTAACCGAAAGAATATTTCCACATACAGCACTATGCTGGGCAAGAAGGTTGCTGAACCATTTGTTACCATAATAGATGACGGAACCATTATGAATCTTGCCGGAAGTCTCAACGTTGATGATGAAGGCACTCCCGGGAAAAAGACCGTCCTTGTTGAGAATGGAATTCTTACAAGCTATTTGCATGACAAGATATCAGCAAAACATTATGGAGTTGAATCGACTGGTAACGGCCGCAGACAGGATTTCCAGAATTATCCTGTGCCCCGTATGCGCAATACCTATATGCTTGGGGGAGATGCAACTGCCGAAGATGTAATTAAACAGGCAGGCAACGGAATATATGTGGAAGATGTTAGCAACGGGCAGGTAAAAATAGGAGAAGGTGACTTTGCCTTCTACGTCTCACAAGGCCGCCTGATTGAAAACGGCAAGCTTACAGCCCCAATCAAGGACGTGAACATAATGGGTAACGGACCAAAGATGCTGACAAATATCATTATGGCCGCAAATGACCTTGAAATGTTCCAGGGTGGAGCCGGACAATGCGGTAAAAACGGACAGGGTGTTCCGGTAGGATTCGGTATGCCAACATGTTTGATTAAATCACTCACAGTGGGCGGAACACAGCAGAAAGGAGGCCAGTCATGAAAAACAAGAAAGATACTCAGATGAATTTCCGTGATCTTGCTGACTGGGTGATTACCCAAACGAAGAATAGCGGAGCAAACGACTGCAGGGTAAGTATGTCAAAAAGAAGGCTGGTGGAAATAAACTACCGTGACCGTAAACCTGAAGTTATTAAAGAGGCCACTACGCAGAACCTGTATCTTGAAGTGTTCATCAATAACAGGTCCGCAAGTCAGGCGACACCTGATTTGCGGCAATCAACACTTCCGGGGTTCATTACCGGTGTGATTGAAAGCGCTAAAATCATGGAAGAGGATCCTTTCCGCACACTTCCTGATCCCAAATACTATGAAGGAAGATCAACAGAAGATCTTCAGCTATGTGATCCCGATTATAACCAGCTGACACCTGAAGGCAGACACCAGATTGTTAAAACTGTTGAAGAAGCATGTCTTCAGAAGGGTGGTGATAAAGTTATTTCGGTGGAAGCAGGGGAACATGATGAAACCTATGAGGAATTCATAAAATCGAGTAACGGTTTTGAAGGCTCATCAAAGAGTACTTACTTCCAGGCAGGAGCATCAATGACGGCCCGGGATGAGGGTGACCGTCGTCCTGAAGGCTATAATTACATAGGATGCAGGTACAGGAGTGATATCCCTCCGCTTGAAAAAGTAGGGACTGTGGCCGCAGAAAGAACTCTCGATCTGATGGGCGGTAAAAAGATTGCGACATCAAAGCTTCCGGTTATCCTGGAGAATCGTGGTGTTGCAAGGGTGCTTGGCGGTCTTCTTGGTCCGATGTCGGCCGGCAGCATTCAGCAAAAAAGATCATTTCTTGCCGACAAAAAAGGCCAGAAAATAGGAAGCAAGCTGTTTACCCTTTATGATGACCCATTTATCATGAGGGGCCTTGGTTCCATATATTATGATGGTGACGGATTCCCTGCCAGAAAACGTGACATCTTTAAAGAAGGTGTTGTAAATGAGTTCCTTGTTGACTGGTATTACAGCCGGAAATTAGGCTGGGAACCAACATCGGGATCAATCTCCAATATTATAATCCCGTCGGGGACCAGGAGTGTTGAGGAAATAATAAAGGATCTTGGAAGGTGTATTTATATCACGGACTATATAGGAGGCAATTCTAATTCAGCTACAGGTGATTTCTCGGTGGGTATTATAGGGAAGTTATTTGAAAAGGGACAGTTTGTCCGGAATGTTGCCGAGATGAATATGGCAGATAATCATTTGAATTTCTGGAATAAGCTTGTTGAAGTAGCTAACGACCCATGGATCTACAGCCAGGCAAGAATGCCGAGCCTTGTATTTGATGACGTGGTGGTGGCCGGGATATAACTTTAAATCAGTATTAATTGTAAATTGATCTACTATGAAACGATTTTCTATGTTGCGGTTATTTACTGCAATCTTGTTATTCATTTCCTGTAATGTTAACGCACAGGAAGAGTATCCCAACGAGGGAATGCCGATAAGGGATCTGGATGGTAATGTTTACAGGATCATCATGACAGAGTCAGGTGTATGGATGGCTGAAAATCTGAATACATTCAAGCTTAATGATGGTACTCCCATTGAAATAGTTTACGATAACACGAAGTGGGAAAGTATAAAAACTCCTGCCCGGGGCTTTTTTAAAAATACAGTGGAATATGCACAAACCTATGGTGCAATTTACAACTGGTATGCAGTGAACACAGGCAAGCTTTGTCCTAAAGGATGGCATGTTCCGACAGAAGCTGAATGGAATGATATGATGGATTACGCCGGTGGCAGCCAGGCATCAGGAGATAATCCTGCCAAGCTGAAGGAAGCGGGTACCAAACACTGGAAAGCCCCGAATGAAGGTGCAACAAATGAAGTATATTTTACTGCTCTCCCCGCAGGGTACATATCATCATTCAGCGAGGATTATGAACCCGGAACAAAAACACTCTGGTGGACATCAACCGAAGATATTCAGAATCTTATGCCCGGAGAAAAGCCATCCAATGCAGCTATTGTAGGCCTGAGTTATGACTTCCTCAGCAAGACAATGGGCACATTTGAGAAATGGAACGCCTTGCCTGTCCGCTGTAAAATGAATGATGAATAAGACAGAATTGACTTAAGCAGAATTAAAATTAAAACCACAAAAATGAAGAAAACGACTTATATCACCGGTTATATTGCTGCATTCGCAGCAGTAATAGCTACTGTCTTTAAAATTAATCATTTGTCGTATACAGGGGTAATTGTAGCGATTGCCTGGACATTAATGAGCATTTATTTTTATTTCTTTATTCTTGACAAAATGGGTGATTCCTCAGGAGGAAAGATATTGCTAGTAAATCTTGTAGCTGCATTCTGTGCAACTTTTATTGACATTGGTATTCTTTTTAAACTTGAACATTGGCCCCTTGCCGGATTATTGATAACAATCGGACTAGCTGGTTTCACATTAGTATTTCTTCCAATGTTGTATTTTCAAAAATCAAAACAGACAGGAGCCAATAATCTGATGAATGGGGCAGGTGCAGTCGGTCTTGCATTGTTTGCACTGGGAGTCCTGACTAAAATCCAACATTGGCCAGGGCAAATCCCTCTTTTTATTGCAGGCGCTGCTTTGGTATTTATAGTTTACTTCCCAATGTTCATGATGAATAAAACCATCCCTGATGAAAAAAAGATCAATCATTTACGGGATACATTTTTTACAATCATTATTGGATGCCTGATTCTTTTGTTTGCATGGGGTATGATTGGAAGAAAGCTTTTAACCCCGGAAGAAGGTCCTGTTACAACAGAACAGAGTAAATAGGGATATCCATTAACTACTTGATAAGAACAAAGGATCTAGTAATAAAATGAACTTATTCAATTAAGCCCGGAGTTTTATCCCGGGCTTTTTGATTATTACATTTTCTGGTAATGAAGGGGAGCTGGCAAGAATCCTGGCATCTTTTGAGACATTCCATCTGGGGTTAAACTTAGGTGGATTGATTTTTATTTGACTTGCATTAATTTTTGATCTAGCTTTTATACAATTATCTTGTTTTCATAGTTCTCATATTATCAAAATTTGTTGATGTGAAAATACGCAACTATTTGATAATTAAAACTTATTTATTAGTTTAACCGGGTTATTTCAACCCCTGATGAGTTGATCATTCATATTTAATTTGAAATTATGAAGAAAGCTTGCCTGCTGTCAGTAATGCTTACGGCTTATCTATCCCTGAACGCACAGGATAATATAAAGATATCATCCCCTGAGGTATTATTCCTTAATAATATAATGACAATTAGGTATGACTTAACAGGCTGCGGTACAGGTGATTATATTAATATCAAGCTTATCGTGCTTAATGCGAAGGGAGATACTATAAAACCAGTTTATGTCACCGGGGATATAGGCAGCAGGATAAATTGCGGATTCGGAAAAAAGATTGAATGGAATGTTGCCAGGGACAGTGTAATAGTTAATGAGGAATTTGAAATACAGGTGACAGGGAATCCTGTTTCACAGGCTGTCCCTGCATATTTACCGGTGCAAAAATCAATTTCACGGAGCAATATTTTACTTTCATCAGCCTTTCTGCCAGGGCTTGGCCAGAAAAAAGCGACAGGCAGGAGCGGGTACATAGCATTCAGCGGACTTGTTTACGGAACTGCAGGAGCATCGCTATTTTATTATCTGCAGCACAGTAAATATTATAACGATTATAAAATAGCTACAGGCACCGAGAGAGACAACCTGTATAATAAATCGGTTAACTACTTTAATATGTCTCAGTATCTGCTATATGGAACTGCCGGAATATGGGCCGTGAACATGATATGGTCGGCAGCCATTCCAATAAATGAGAATGCAAATAAGAATATGAATGTCAGCCTGATAAAATTACCGGAAAACGGTTATTTAGTTTCAGCAAAATGGACCTTTTAATTAAAAGATATATGAAAAGCTCAGCATTGAAATATATTTTACCGGCATTGATACTGATGCTGGTTTCACCTGTGCTTAAATCGCAGGAGATAAAGAGCGAAAAGGTGAAGATAATGGTCAATACAATTAACAAGCCAAAGGAAGCTGTTCCTGATATCCAGCTGCTCGAGCCCAAAGACCTTAAACAGGGAGTAACGTTTCTCACAGAAGTTCAATCCATGCCGCTTATTATCAGACTTCAGAATCCCACACAGGGGGTAAAAGTGCTTGTTAACAATGTTGAAATATTACCAAATTCCAATGGTGATTTCTATACGCATACATATACTTTATCAAAGGGTTCCAATTCACTTTATATTTCTCTGCAGAAAGACAGCAGGGAGATAAAGGACTTATCCTATACTGTTATTTATTCTGAGCCCATTAAAAACCTGTCACCATTTGTAACTCCTGAAGGAAAGTATTATGCTTTGATAATTGCCAACAATACTTATAAGATTGAATCGGGCATGATGAACCTTATGCGGCCGATCCTTGATGCGACTGCATTTAAAGAGGTGCTTACATCGAAGTATACTTTTGACTGGAACAATGTCCAGACTCTTTATGATCGGACCAAGCTGGATGTTGAAGTAACGCTTGAAGAGCTTCAGAAGAAAATTCTGCCTGATGATAACCTGCTGATTTTTTATGCCGGTCACGGAATAATGGATAAGGAAACAGATATAGGATACTGGCTCTTATCTGATGCCACAAGATCAAGGGTGACATGGCTCAGCAACAGTGCAATAACTGATTTTATAAAATCATGCAAGGCAAGACATATCCTTCTGATAGCCGATGCATGTTATGCCGGCTCAATCTACAGCTCCAGGGGTATGCTTGACGGAGCCTCAACAGCAATCAGGGATCTGATAAAGTCAAAGAGTAGGAAAGCCATTACAAGTGGAGGGACAACTGAAGTCAGTGATGAAAGCAAGTTTGCCCGGATACTTGTTGAACAGCTGAAAAACAATAGTGAACAATATCTTCGCTCGCTGGAACTGTACAATCTGCTGCAGAAGCCCGTTCTCGCCAACAGCATGACAGCTCCAAGATGGGGCTCAATAAATAATGTCGGGGACGATAACGGGGATTTTGTTTTTATACTAAAACAATAGTCTATAAAGTCAAAAATCTGTAAAGTTTAAAAAGTTAAAAGTTAAGAGAGCTTGGTTGTCATGATGAATGAGAAAAGGATTTTGGGAAGTACTCGCTGGACAAATAAATTACTTCTATTTATTTTCTCCATGGTGTTATTAATAGCTTGCGAAAAGCCTGAAAGGATTGTCGAGTTTACCACTCTGGAAGCTGAAGCCAATGACATATCCTATACATTTGTTAAACTCAAAGGGGAAATTACTGATGCCGGTTCACAACCTCTTGATGATCATGGCATTCTTATATCAATTGATCAAAACCCCCGGATAGAAAATGCAACAGTCAAATCGCTAGGCTCCCGTTCAACCAAAGGAATCTTTACAGTCGATGTCACCGGTCTTACAAAAAATACGACATATTATTTCAGGGCTTATGTTACCATAGACGGAAATAATACCAACGCTGATAAAATATGCAGTTTTACAACAAAAGACACTCAGTCTCCAACCGTTTATGCAGGCAATGTTACAGACATAACAATGACAACAGCTTCACTTAACGGTGAGGTGACTTCTGACGGCGGAGAAACAACAACAAAAAGGGGACTTTGCTGGAGTTCTGCTGCAAATCCAACTATCTCCAATTGTATAGATACAACTATAAATGGATCGGGTAAAGGCATATTTACAGGAAAGATGACCGCCCTTAATGCCGGATTACAGTATTTTGTAAGGACATATGCAACAAACTCAAAAGGTACATCCTATAGCAGTACTGATATTGTTTTTAAAACTCATGCTCTTCCCACAGTAACCACAACTGCTATTTCAAATATTACAAATACCTCCGCTTCATCAGGAGGAGAGGTGACTGATGATGGCGGGGCAAACATAACAGCAAGGGGTGTATGCTGGAGCACAACCACGATTCCAACAGTTGCAGTAACGACAAAAACAACTGACGGTACGGGAGCAGGAGTTTTTACCAGCGCCATTATTGCTCTTACAGCATCAACTACTTATTATGTAAGGGCTTATGCCACAAACAGTGAAGGTACCGGTTATGGAAACGAAATTAGTTTTGCAACAATTGCTCTAAATCCCCCATTAGCAACAACTACTGCTGCAACCTTGATAACTAATACCACTACTACCCTGAACGGAACAGTTAATGCCAATGGTCAAAATACAATAGTATCTTTTGAATATGGTTTAACTATAAGTTATGGACAATTTATTACTGCTACCCAAAGCCCTGTATCTGGTACAAGTAACACAACTGTAAATTCCAATATTACGGGATTGACAGAAGGCACAACTTATCATTTCAGAGTAAAAGCCGAGAGTGCGGGGGGAACAGTTTACGGGAATGATGTAACTTTAACTACTTCGACATCTGGTGTTATAGTATCAGATTATGATGGAAATATTTATAATGTTGTTACGATCGGCACACAGCATTGGATGAAGGAGAATCTTAGAACCACACATTATAACAATGGTAATGTCATTCCTGAAATAACATCCGGTTCTACCTGGGCATCGCTTTTCTCAGGAGCCTTATGCTATTATAATAATGACGCAGTCAGCTTCAATGATACTTATGGTCCTCTTTATAACTGGTATACCACAACTGATGTAAGAAAAGTATGTCCTGCAGGGTGGCACGTACCCACTGATGCTGAATGGACGACATTAACAACCTATTTGGGCGGTGAAAGTGTTGCTAGCAGCAAACTAAGAGAAATAGGCACATCCCATTGGCAAAATCCAAATACAGGAGCGACCAATGAAACAGGTTTTACAGCCCTTCCCGGTGGCTATTGTGATGACAATGGAGTATTCAGCCACATAGGGGCCAATGGCCACTGGTGGAGTTCTAATGAGAGCAATGCGGACATTGCCTGGTATCGGTACATGTACTACTATGGCAGCGATGTAGTCAGGTACTACGATAGTAAGCGGTATGGTTTTTCTATTCGTTGTCTCCAGGACGAAGTATTATCACTTGCCATAGGCGATAGTTATCAAGGCGGAAAAATAGCTTATATTTTACAACCTGGTGATCCTGGCTACATTACAGGAGAAACACACGGCTTAATTGCCGCCCCAGGCGACCAGAGCACTGGGATACAATGGTATAATGGGAGTACTATATCTACAGGTGCAGTTGCAACTGCATTAGGTACTGGAAGTTCTAACACAAGTGCCATCGTTGCCATCCAGGGAACAGGAAACTATGCAGCTAAAATGTGTTATGATTTAGTTTTAAATGGTTACAGTGATTGGTATTTACCAAGTAAAGACGAATTATACAAGCTTTACTATAACCGGGCAGCAATTGGTGGTTTTGCTACTGACTTCTTTAGCTGTTATTGGAGCTCCACCGAGTTCGGAATCGAAATCTTAGCAGGATGGCTTAACTTCACCGATGGTATGTGGAACTTCGAAGATAAAAGCAAAACCTACTTTGTGCGTGCTGTTCGCTCATTTTAACGACTTGTCCATTGACTAGGTCCCCAATAGGGGGGGACTTCGATGAGTGGATTTGTCAACTGATTAATCATCATACTCCACATTCTTAGATCGTTGGTCAATAAAACTTGCCTTCGTTCCTTTTTTGTTATAACTTTAAATTAAATTCATTGGTTTTCAATTTTATATGTTAAACCACAGGCTCCCGGATCAAGGGCCTTTACGCCTTTGCGCCGTTGAGCCGTTAAGCCTAAAAGCCGTTACCTCCATGAAAACAAAACTCTCCCCCC
This sequence comes from Bacteroidia bacterium, assembly GCA_026391215.1. Taxonomy (GTDB): domain Bacteria; phylum Bacteroidota; class Bacteroidia; order Bacteroidales; family VadinHA17; genus LD21. The sequence continues at coordinate 6,386 of JAPLDX010000034.1, read as the reverse complement.
TGTGTCCCACCTTCGCTTGGCTTCGGTGGGCGAAGCTTGTGTCGTGTGTCGTGTGCCTTTTAACCCTCTGCCCTTCGCCCTCCGCCCTGAGCCAGATCCCTCAAGGATTCAACTATCAGGCAGTAGCACATAACAGTGCAGGAGCACCGATAATGAATACTACCATTCAGGTAAAAATGAGTATTCTCTCAGATACCCTTACCCCGGTTATAGTGTGGGAAGAGCTGCATTCAGCAGTCAAAACCAACGTAAACGGAGTGTTCAACCTGGTCATCGGTACAGGTATAAAACAGTCGGGATCAGCTTCTGCATTCAGCGATATCGACTGGACCATGTCTCCCCTGTTCCTGAAAATCCAGATCAATTACCTGGGAGCATGGAAATACCTGGGAACATCAAGATTATGGTCGGTGCCTTATGCTATGGTCACAAATGACATTGGAGCCCCTTTAAAAAAGCTTGCGGTAACAGGTGAAACTGACAACCTCGAAGAGGCTTTGTTCGAAGTATGAGGGTGTTAGAGTTTATGTAAGCGACGGTGATGAAAAAGGAGTTAAGGGAGGCTTTGCCATCGGCGGATTCGGGACAACAAAAGAGTCTTCAAAGCCATATTTTATTGTAAAGCCTGATTCCATCAGGATGTATTTGTATGATACTGTTAAAGCAGTCAAGGGCGGATTTGCTATTGGCGGATATGGAACAACCAAGGCCGGTTCACAGAATTATCTGTTTGTCAGCTCTGACAGTATCAGGGCATATATTGATAATAGCTCAACAAAAGGACCAAAAGGAGGATTTGCAATAGGTGGATTTGGAACAGTTAAGGATAAGGCAGGACATTATTTTAATGTCTCAACAGATATAAGTAACATAATCAACCCATCACAAAACAAGATATTATGGTATCCTTTGAAGAATGCTTTTCTTGCAGGCAGGGTACTGGTTGAAAAGCCTGACAGTGTGGGAATAAACTCATTCGCAACAGGATATGAATCAAAGGCAATTGGACAATATTCCCAGGCAATGGGATATCAGGCAATAGCACGTGGAATTTATTCAACCTCAATTGGTTATCAGTCAGTCGCAAATCGGGATAATTCGTTTGCTTTCGGGCAGTGGGCACAGGCGAAGAGTTATGAAAGTTATGCTTTTGGACGAGGAGCTATTGCTGAAGGATTCAGGAGCTTTGCATTCGGTAGTGCTGGGGTTGATTCATTAGGACAAACTACAGATGTTGCATACGCAAAAGGGCCATATTCTTTTGCTTTTGGAATGGGTTCTCAAGCTCTTGGCGCCAGTTCTTTTGCTCTGGGAGTTGCAGACACAGCAATAGGCGTAAACTCATTTTCATTTGGCTTGGAAACAAGCTCAACAGGATGGGGAGCAATATCAATGGGAAGATCAACTAAAGCGAGTGGAGGATTTTCAACATCAATGGGATGGTATACAAAAGCGACCGGAACTTTTGCAATGGCAGTTAACAATAACACAATTGCTTCAGGTGAAAACTCATTTGCCGGAGGTGCAGGCAGCGAATCGCAAGGAGTTTTTTCTTTCTCCTTCGGACAGAGTACTAAAGCAAGTGCTGATGCATCAACTGCAATTGGAGAATTTACTTCAGCTATTGGAAGAGCATCAGTTGCAATGGGTTCAAATTCTCGAGCGACAGGAATCACATCTACAGCATTAGGATCAAATACCCTGGCAAGTGGAAATACCTCTGTTGCATTTGGTGAATCAACTGCATCAAGTGGACCAGTCTCAACTACTTTCGGATATCATACCCAGGCAAGCGGTACTTATACAACTGCATTTGGAAATCATACTATTTCTTCTGGAGAAAATTCATTCGCAGGAGGAGCAGGAAGTTTATCTCAGGGTGCCTTTTCTTTCTCCTTCGGACAAAGCCCTGTATCTAGTGGGTCTGCATTTGTTGCATTAGGAGGTTTTACATTAGCAAAAGGGGACTTTTCATTTGCAATGGGCAATTCTTCTCAGGCAAAAGGAGATGCTTCTGCGGCATTCGGTGGGGAAACTATTGCAAAATCAAATTCTTCATTTGTTCTTGGCATGTTTAATGATACAACTAACATGACTACTCCGAATGGTTATACCTCAACCGATCCGGTTTTTGTAATAGGAAATGGTTTTTCAAATGATAATCGTAAAAATGCCTTCACTGTGTTATATAACAGCAATGTTGGTATTAATATGGTCGACCCTCAGCAGAAACTCGATATTGCCGGAGGCAACGGCCGTGTGGAATCGGGATATGACTGGCTCACAAATTCTGATATCCGATATAAAAAGAACATTTGCACAATTGAATACGCCCTTGAAATGGTAATGAATCTTCGTGGTGTCAGATATGACCTGACTAATGATCCCGAACCATCAGGGGATTCGGGAAAACATATCGGATTTATCGCTCAGGAACTTGAAACGGTGGTTCCAGAGGTCGTTGTTACCGGCTCAGACGGATATAAGTCTGTTGCCTATGATAAAATAACCGCTGTATTGACTGAGGCAATAAAAGAACAGCAGAAACAGATCGACTCCTACAAATCAGAAAATGACAATCTTAAATCACAACTTCAGACTCTTCAGCAAGATGTTGAGCAGATAAAAGCATTTTTAGCTACGAGTGCAAGCAAATAGAATAATCTAAACAGGTTAAAGACGTTCTGGTTGCTATCTTAACTGTCCAACTGTCCATTTCCCGGTATGCTTAGCCGGGCGGCAGCAGCGTCATATTTTGCCTGAACTGCTTTAAGGGCATTTTTCGAAATCTTCAGAGCATCCATTGCATTCTTTCTGGATGTTTTGCCTTTCTGGATATTACCAATAGCTGTTGTCTGCTTTCTGTAGGCATCTCTAAGCCTGGTTTCAAGAGCTCTGTTATCAGTCTTGTACCTGGTTTCAAGAGCCCTTAGATCTGTTCTGGCCTTATTTGCTGCTGCTTTATCCCTGGTATTGGCAAGTTTGTTGAGCGGCTTACGCTGTGCAGCATAATTCTTTTCGAGCTTCCTGCTGTCTGAATCGATGGCTTTAAGCTCTGCTTTTATTTCAGTGATCATCATCTTCCCGGCATCAATGAGAGAATCAGCAGCTGCCACTCTTTTTTCATTCATTGCCACCCTGGCTTTGGCGTTCGCTACCGGGACTTCGAGATTTTTCAGCTCAGCAGCTTTCTTGTCTGTCTGAGCCACTGCAATAATTGAGATCACCTGGAATAATCCAGCTATAAACAGAGTGCGGGAATACATTTTATCCTCATCTAAGATTTATCTCTAAGATACAAAATTCCTTCTTATGCACATGTGATACAACAATTAACCCGGGTCCGTTTCTGCACCATTCAGCAAAATCATCCAGCTGTTCCTTGCCTCATTTGAGACATTCCCTCTGAGGTCGTACCCGGGTGGATGGATTTTTATTTGACTTGCGTTAATTTTTGATCTAACTTTCATACAATTATCTCGTTTTCAAAGTTCTAATACCTATCATCACTATGAAAACAAAAATCATTCTTTCTCTCCTTTTATCCCTGAGTTTTTATCTTTTATCTTCACAAGTACCACAGGGCTTTAATTATCAGGCAGTTGCACATACAAGTACTGGAGCGCCGGTAGCGAATACCAATCTGCAGGTTAAAGCAGCCATTCTTTCTGATACTTTAACGCCTGTAGTTGTCTGGGAGGAACTCCATTCGACTGTTAAGACCAACACCAGCGGTGTTTTTAGCCTTATCATAGGTACAGGAACAAGGCAGTCCGGATCTGCGCTGACCTTTAATGAAGTGGACTGGACAAAATCCTTATTCATTAAGATGCAGTTATATTACCAGAATTCCTGGAAAAGTCTCGGATCAGCAAAGCTTTGGACAGTGCCTTATGCCATGGTTGCCGAAAAGCTGACCGGCAGTGTAAAGAAATTGGCTGTAACGGGAGAAACGAGCGATATGGAGGAAGCATTGTTTGAGGTTAAGAATAAAGAGGGACAGACTGTTTTTGCTGTATATAATGAGGGAGTGAGAATATATGTTGATGATGGAGCAAAAGGAGCAAAGGGGGGATTTGCAATAGGAGGCTTTGGCACAAATAAATCTCAATCCCAAAACCTGTTTGTTGTTAATCCTGACAGTATAAGAGCATATATTGACAACGGTTCAGGTAAGGGAGTAAAAGGAGGATTTGCGATTGGTGGATTTGGAACAAGCAAAGAGCCGGGTGTAGAGTACCTGCGTGTAACACATGACAGTACAAGGATCTATCTTAACGATACGATATCAAAGGCTGTAAAGGGAGGCTTTGCCATCGGGGGCTTTGGAAAGGCTAAGGGATCAGAAAGCGAGTATATGATTGTGGAACCCAATAATACAAAGTTTTATGTCAGGACGCTTGCCAATGAAACATCTTCTACTTTCAACATAATCGGTATAGATCAAAATCAGACAGAAGCCTCTCTATTAATGGCCAATAAAGATACAATTGAGGTGTCTGGAGTTTTGAACCTGCAGAACAACCTGATAGTTAATGGAGATATCAATGTCGCTGGAACAGTTAGCCAGGACTCTATAGTAAAAGATGCAGATGGAAATATTTATAATACTGTTATTATAGGCACCAAGATATGGATGAAAGAAAATTTAAAAACCACCAAATATAATGACGGAGCTACAATACCACTCGTAACAAACGGTACAACGTGGAGGATTTTGACCACCCCAGGCTATTGCTGGTATAATAACAATCAGGCCGCTTATAAAAATACTTATGGTGCCCTGTACAATTGGTACACAGTAAATACAGGCAAACTTTGCGCTGCTGGATGGCACGTTCCAACAGATGCCGAATGGACATCATTAGAAACCTATTTAGGAGGAGAAAGTGTAGCTGGTGGTAAATTGAAAGAAACCGGTACAATCCATTGGCTAAGTCCTAATGCTGGAGCAACTAACGAAACGGGATTTACAGGTGTTCCTGGTGGTTATCGCAACACCAATGATGGATACTTTTATTTAATGGGGTGGGCTAATTTCTTTTGGAGTTCTTCAGTGTATGACATCTCCAATGCCTTAAAGCGATATCTGGTTGTGGAGTCGGGGGAAATACGTAAATCCGAAGACTTAATGACTGCTGGGCTTTCAGTACGTTGCATCAAGGATTAATTAATCAGGGAAGGTGCTCGGGTTGCTCTCTTTATGTTGCATTGCAGATGCATAGGCTTTAGGTATACAACATAAATCGCAACCCTTACTGTTGATAAAGGCTCGCCGTGTGATAGAATTGAACTGAGGGTATTTGGGAAACCATTTATATTAAATCTAGAAGATTTAGTATTCGATGTGTTAAAAACTTGTCGGCCTCTTCTTCTGCAGTAATCAGATTAATCCTGGCTATCTCATGCAGATATTTGTCCATGGAGGGATTCTCCGTGTTGGTAATCTGCTCGATGATTTTCAATTACAGCATTTAAAGAAAGATTTGGGCTTATGATATAAACGTACAATACGTTCTTAAAGGTTATTTACTTTCATTATACTCCTTTAACAAAGATTGGAAGATCTCCTTTACTGACAATATTTTAGTTGCTCTGAAAGCATTGCTTCCGGCAAAAGCAAAGCCATTTTCAAAATTCCCTTTAAATGCATTTATAAGTGCAATGATAATGCAATAAGGGCTTTTGGAAATATCGCATGTTTTGATACACTTAAACGGACATTTTTTCGGCTGTTTTTTACCGGCTTTCACCTTGGTGAGGAAATCGCTTAAAATAGCTCGCCCAGGCATACCAACAGGACTCTTTATTATTTCAATATCCTTCTCATCTGCATCAATGTATGCCTGTTTGAACGCAGGTGAGGCATCACATTCATCGGTGGTTACAAATCTGGTTCCCATTTGAACGCCGGATGCTCCCAGTTTCATTATGTTATTAATATCCTCACCTGTATAGATCCCCCCTGCTGCAATAAGCGGAATAGATTGATTATATTTTTCTTCAAAAGGTTTCAGCTCATTAACGATTTCCGGAACAAGCTTTTCAAGCGCATAATTATTGTCCCCGATTTGCTCCTCCTTAAAGCCCAGATGTCCGCCTGCCTTTGGTCCTTCAACAATAACAGCATCGGGCAGATAATCATAGTTAGCTTTCCACTTTTCACAGATTATCTTAGTCGCTCTGGCCGATGAAACAATAGGTACGAGCTTTGTAATACTGTCTTTCTTTAAAAAGGATGGCAAATCAAGTGGAAGTCCTGCACCCGCTATAATGATATCTGCCTTTTCAGAGATGGAAGTCTTTATCATATCCGCAAAATTTGTCATGGCAACCAGAACATTAACGCCAATGACACCAAGTGTTTTCTCCCTTACTTTACGTAT
>JAPLDX010000086.1 GCA_026391215.1 Bacteroidia bacterium | reverse complement strand
CCTCAATAAGCCTGGTTGTGACTTCTATATAATTCAAGTCTTCGTTGACGCTATCCTTTTCTATGCTTACAAATTCTTCTTTCAGGATATTATAACTGCCAAAAGTGTCAGATGAATCTGATGTAATGAAAGGCTCTATGCCGATATCGGAAATCAGGGAGATGACCTGTTCTCTTTTCTGGATCAGATCGTTATCTATCTGTCGCAGGTTTATTCTCTGGATGATGAAGGGCATTAGGATGAGAAACAAAGTTGTAAAGGCAAGCTTTGAAAGCAAGTTAAAAAGTGCCAGCTTAATTTTCAGTTTCATCCCTGTATTTTTATTCCCCGGTGCTGATTCTGTAGCCAACTCCCCTGACAGTTTCAAGCCATGGTGTTGAGGCATGATTATTAAGTTTCTTCCTCAGGTTCTTAATGTGAACATCTATAAAGTTGCTGTCATACTGATCATCAAGCATGTTTCCCCAGATATGTTCGTATAGCTGATGCCGGGTCAGAACCTTGTTGTGATTCAGAACCAGGTACTGGAGGAGATCATATTCCTTTTTGGTCAGATCTACTTCACTGCCTTTGCACAACAGTTTACGCGGCTGTATTTGCACAGTAAAATCGCCAAGGACGATATCAGGATTGCTGATTTTGAACTTCCTTCTTGCCACTGCATTAATTCTTGATAAAAGTTCAGTAAGCGCAAAAGGCTTCGCAAGATAATCATCAGCCCCAAGGTCAAGTCCTTTAACTTTGTCCTCTACTGCACCTCGTGCCGTTATAATAATAAATGAAGCTTCGCTGTTATTTTTCCGGGCTTCCTTTATCAGGTCCAATCCGTTATAATCAGGCAGTCCAAGATCGAGAAGAACAAAATCATAGAGATTTATTGCGATCTTTTCTGAAGCATCTATTCCGGTGAAGGCAAGATCACAAAGGAATCTCTCCGATTTAAGAAATTCTGCTATCTCTATTGCAAGGCTTATTTCGTCTTCTACTATCAGTACATTCATCTCACCTAATTTAAAAGATTTTAAAACATATGCTGAAAGTAAAAACGAATCCTTTCATGGTCTGGTAGATCGGATCATCATAAATCGGCAGAATATAGCCCGGTTCAGCCTCAATCGTTAACCGGTTCGTGTTAAATGCTACAGGTATCCCGAAATCAATTTCCATGAGGCCGAAATCAGAAGAATGTGTTGTACTTGAAGCTGCCTGTCTTGTTGATCCTGAACCGGAACCATTGCCGTTTCCATTGCCGTTGCCATTCCCATTTCCATTACCGTTGCCTGAACCGTTTCCGGAAATATTTTTAAGGAACGGGGAAGATACAGTAATAATAGTATCTGTGGAAGTTTCTATTCTTGTGAGAGATCCGAAAAGGATATTAATGTATGGATCAAATGAAAAATAGGCCTTTTTCTTAAATAATTCCGGTGTCTGGAAATATCTTGAGTTCCTAATCTGAAGATAGCCCTGGCTTCCACCGGCAAAGATGCTCCCGGCTGAGACCTTTGAATAAAGGAGTTTCCAGTCAAAACCAAGAGTAAGGTCTCCGTAAAAAAAGCTATTGAAAAGGGTATCTGTAAGCGAAGTTGCAAACTGGTAGCGATAAATGCCTGCTGAAAGATCGAACCACGAATTAAATGTATGGCTGTAACTGAGAGAACCGATATAAAAAGCCATAAAAGGATCACGATCAGCAAGGTGAACAGCGGAAACAGAAGCATAAAGAGCATCTTTGAATCCATAAATCAGGGAGCCATATCCGTATGATTGATTCTGAGAAATAGTAGATCCCAGGTAGATCATATTGCTGCCATATCCCAGGCTGGTATAGAATGAATGAGGTGAGACCTCAGTTTTTACGGGATTAACAGAAATGGGTGTATCTGTTTGTGAAATAGCATCTAAGGGGAGAAATATCATACCCGCACTGCATACTAAGACTGAAATAATCTTTTCTGATCGTATCATTATCTTCAGCTTATCAGGTTACCTTCCACCCATTCTTTTCACACCGCCCGGCTTGCCTGCCCCTTTGGGAGTGGCTGACCCTGATGGTCTTACGATGTTAGGGCGGGCACCCTTTGCCTTGCTCATGTCAGGTTTTGCACTCTTTACCTGCTTTACCGCCTTGCCATTTGCAACTTTCTGGCTGTTGCCCTGATTCTTGTTCTGTGTCTGAGTCTGATTCTGATTAGCTTCACCTGATTCATTTTTTTTCTGGCTCACCTTAGTAGTATCAGTCTGGACGATACCCGTTTGTGAAAAACATACAATATCAGTAATAAGCATCAATGCAGTAAAAAACAATATTCTTTGGATCAAGATCTTTATATTTTTAAATCTTATCATGATTTATTATCTTTATTGTGAATAATTCATTTTCAGGATGTTTGAACATCATCTTTAATCTTTCAGCAACAAAAATAGGCAATAAAAATGAAGATCAGATGAACAAATATCGGATAGTAAACCGTTCATTTTCCCGAATTATCTGATTTTATTTAAAATACATTCAGTTATGATAGTAACCTGTGTACATATCAACGTCAAACCTGAAGCCATTCATGAATTTATACGAATTTCAACTGAGAATCACCTTGAAGCGATTAAAGAACCCGGGAATCTCCGTTTTGATTTCGTTCAGCAGGCTGATGATCCGTGCCGTTTCATGCTCTATGAAGCCTATGAATCGGAAGAAGCCGCGGCTGAACATAAGAGCACCCCGCACTACCTTAAATGGAAAGATGCAGTGCAGAACCTTATGGCTGAACCCAGGAAGGGTGTGAAATACTATATTCTTCAGCCAAACGACAGGACAAAATGGTAAAATCCTTCCAGTTTGCCAGGCTGCCATTGATAATTTTCGGTCCGGGCAAGATCTCAGGCCTGCCGGGATTGATAAAGAAATATGGCAATCAAATTATTCTGGTGACAGGAAAAAAATCATTCCTGAATTCCGATCGAGCCAGGATACTTCTGGATTCTTTTAAAGAGGCAGGAATAAATTATCATCATGTAATAATATCAGGTGAGCCGTCTCCTGAAGGTATCAATCAGATTGTAAGTAGATTAAATAAAGAAACAATAAATGCTGTAGCTGGTATCGGAGGGGGCAGCGTTCTTGACGCAGGAAAGGCAATATCAGCAATGATCTTTAAAACTGATCCTGTTCAGGATTATCTGGAAGGTGTGGGCAGCAAAGAGCATCCCGGGACTAAAATACCGTTTATAGCTGTTCCGACAACATCAGGTACCGGTAGTGAAGCGACAAAAAATGCAGTAATCTCCAGGATAGGGAAAGACGGTTTTAAAAGATCTCTCCGGCATGATAACTTTGTGCCCGATATTGCACTTGTTGATCCTGAACTTACACTTAACTGTCCGCCGGATATTACTGCAGCCAGCGGTATGGATTGTTTCACCCAGCTTTTGGAAGCATATTTATCGACTAAAGCGAATGAATATACTGATGCTCTTGCGCTGGAAGGACTTAAAGCAATTAAATCATCCCTTAAGCCTGCTTTTTATAATGGTCAGGATATTGTTGCAAGGACAGGAATGTCATT
>JAPLDX010000061.1 GCA_026391215.1 Bacteroidia bacterium | reverse complement strand
TCCATCGATATTTGCATGGTTCCGTTACGGGGCAAAGGAATTTCCTCTTGCATTATTGCTGGCCAACGGACTCAGCAGTGCCATGCTTCCTGAATTTTCTACCCGCTCATTGATGAAGGAGTCACTTCAAAAGATCAAGGTTAAATCAAAAAGACTGATGTATTTTCTTTTCCCGGTTACAATGGTAATCATGCTCTTTACACGCTGGTTCTATCCCCGGGTATTCACACCTGACTTTCAAAAAAGTGCTGACATATTCCTGATCTATTCACTGCTGATAATTCCGAGGCTGGTGTTTCCCCAGACAATTATAGTTGGCAGAAAGAAAACACATATTACACTGATTGCTGCCATTCTGGAACTGTCTATCAATATCCCCCTGAGCCTGCTTATGATTAAATTGGGTTATAATATTGTTGGTGTTGCCTTGTCAACTCTTGTTGTGTATACTATCAGCAAAATCTTTCTGATCGGATATGTCTGGGTTAAGATGAAAATAAAACCCACTGAATACATTCCGTTAAAAGTTTACTTAATATATTCCGTACTTATATCAATTCTCTTTGTCCTTATTGACCACAGGATAATAGATATACAATAGCGGCTGCAGGCTGCAGGCTACCGGGCAATATGATTATCCATTTGTTACGGAAATCTGTTTATATTTGCATGAGAAAACTGATCATTAACTTATTGATATTTAATTGTATCTCACATAATCAGTGTCATGCAGATAATTGAAATAAGGAACCGGAACGAGAAGAAGGAATTTCACAATTTCCCTAAAAGACTATATAAAGATGACCAGAACTGGGTATGCCCTCTTGATTCTATGATTGAGGGTTTCTTTGATCCTGTAATGAATCATACTTTTAAAAATGGTGAAGCTGTAAGATGGATACTTAAAGATGATTCCGGTAAAACTATAGGACGTATTGCGGCATTTGTTGACATGATAAGATCTTCTGCATACAGTCAGCCTACAGGAGGGATGGGTTTTTTCGAAGTTATCGAAAACAGGGAAGCGGCTTTCAGGCTTTTTGATACTGCAAGAGATTGGCTGGCATCCCATGGAATGGAAGCAATGGACGGACCGATCAATTTCGGAGAAAATGCTAATTACTGGGGCCTGCTTGTTGACGGATTCATGCAGCAGGGATTTGGCATGCCATATAATAAGAAGTATTACAAAGATTTATTTGAATCTTATGGATTTCATAATTACTTCGATCAATACTCATTCCACCGGACCATTAGAGGAGACGATAATAAAATTGTAACCTTCCCGGACCGTCTCATGAAAATTGCCGAATGGCTCTCAAAACGACCCGGTTACTCTTTCCGTCATTTCGAGATCAATAACAGCCGGAAGTACTTTAATGATATGTGTGAAATATACAATGCCACCTGGATCTATCTGAAGGAAGATTTCACACCCCTGGAACCGGACATCCTTGAAGAATCTTATATGCAGGCAAAACCAATTCTTGATGAAGAGCTAATGTGGTTTGCTTATTTTAATGACAAGCCGATAGGATTCTTTATATTGCTTCCCGACCTCAATCAAATACTGAAACATCTGAACGGTAAATTGCACCTGTGGAATATACTCAAATTCATTTATTATAAAATGACAAATAAAATAACACGGGTGAGAGCCGTTGTCGGAGGTGTTTTGCATTCACATCAGAATACAGGTGTTGAGTCAGCAATTTTTTACCAGCTTTACCAGGTGTTTAAAAGAAAAAAATGGCTGAAAGAGATGGAGCTTTCATGGGTAGGCGACTATAATCCCAAAATGGTGGTAATATACGAAGCCCTGGGAGCTAAAAAAGCAAAAACCCATGTCACATATCGCTATATGATAAATGATAAACTGAAATTTATAAGATATATTGATGAAATGGCTGAAAATCAAGAAAATAGATCTACCAAGAACCAGGAAGTCAAATGAAAACCATAATAAATTACAAATTCCGTTTGTAAATTAAATATTGTTCATTAATTTTGCAGTCCCTAAACAAAAGCATTTTATCACAGGGAAATATTAAAAACGAACAGCAATGAAACAGGGAATACATCCGGAAAATTACAGGTTGGTGGTATTTCAGGATATGTCGAACGGAACCTCTTTTTTAAGCAAAACAACAGCACCATCAAAAGAGAACATAAAGTGGGAAGATGGTAAGGAGTATCCTTTAATTAAGTTAGAGATATCAAATACATCACATCCATTCTTTACAGGTAAAATGAAACTGGTCGATACCGCAGGAAGGGTTGATAAGTTCAACACCCGGTACAAAGACCATGTAGGGAAAAAGAAGGAGAAAGAAAAAGAAAAAGAGAAGGGGGAAGAAATAGAATAGTAAAAATCATCTATACTGGAAAGGGGTTGTTTGAGAGCCCCTTTTTTTATTTATATATGTACCCATCCCCCAACCCCCTTCCCTGCTTCGCAAGGAAGAGGGCTAAGTGTTTGCAAATCAATTACATCCCCCTCCATACGAAGTAGGGAGGGGGATAGAGGGGGTGGGTACATGTGCCAAAAAGGCAAAGAGAGCTCTGGCACTATCTTTGTATAATGCCCAATCACCTTTAATAATTAAAATATTCCGTAAATTTGACACTCCCATAAAAATTATACGGAGAAAGGAAAAAGGAGAAAGGGAAAATGGAAAGAAAATTCAGAAAAACTTTTGACGAATTTTTATTGCCGGATATGCTTGACGGAGAGGGCGACATTATTCCCATCATCGCGGATGGGGATGATCATGACCTTGAGGATGTCGAAGTACCTGAAGCTATCCCGATACTGTCACTCCGTAACACAGTTCTTTTTCCGGGGGTGGTGCTGCCAATTTCAATAGGAAGGCCACGTTCTATTCAGCTTATTAAGGACGCTTACAGACATGATAAGATTGTAGGAACTGTTGCACAAAAGAATCCTGATATTGAAAATCCCGGATTCAATGATCTCCATTCTGTCGGGACAATAGGCCAGATAGTTAAGCTTCTTGAGATGCCCGACGGTTCAACCACAGCAATTATCCAGGGGCGAAAAAGAATGATCCTTGGAGGACTCGTATCAGATAATCCCTATTTTATTGCAAAGGTAAGTACGATACCTGAAGTGAAGCCGGAATCATTAAGCAAAGACTTTAATGCTATTGTAGGATCATTAAAGGATCTCTCCCTAAAGATTATCAAGATAAATCCGAGCATCAGCCCTGAGGCTTCATTTGCCATAAAGAATATTGAGAACAACACATACCTTATAAATTTCATCTGCTCCAATACTGATATTAAGGTACAGGATAAGCAAAAGCTTTTAGAGATCAATAATATACGCGACAGAGGATTCCAGCTCCTCGAATTCCTTGTTCAGGAAATCCAGGTACTGGAGCTGAAAAATGAGCTTCAGTCAAAGGTAAAAAGCGATCTCGACCAGCAGCAGAGAGAATTCCTGCTTCATCAGCAGATGAAAACGATCCAGAATGAGCTGGGAGGCAATCCCCTTGAAAAAGAAATCGAGGAGTACAGGAAAAAAAGCGAATCAAAAAAGTGGACAGCAGAAGTCAACAAGGTCTTTGATAAGGAACTTGAAAAGCTTAGCCGCCTTAATCCTGCTGCTGCTGAATACTCCGTCCAGGTAAATTATATTCAGACATTACTGGATCTTCCATGGTGTGAATATACCCTCGATAATCTGGATCTCGTAAATGCAAGAAGGGTACTTGATGACGATCACTTTGGCCTTGATGAGGTAAAGGAAAGGATACTGGAACATCTTGCCGTGCTTAAACTAAAAGGCGATCTGAAATCTCCTATAATATGTCTTTATGGTCCTCCGGGTGTTGGGAAAACCTCACTTGGCAAGTCGGTAGCAAAAGCACTTGGCAGAAAATATGTCAGAATGTCATTGGGAGGCCTGCATGATGAGGCTGAAATAAGGGGGCACCGCAAAACTTATATCGGAGCCATGCCTGGCCGTATAGTTCAGAACATCAAGAGAGCAGGTTCTTCAAACCCTGTCTTTATTCTAGATGAGATCGACAAGGTAGGCCAGGATTTCAGAGGCGATCCTTCTGCAGCACTTCTTGAAGTCCTTGATCCTGAGCAAAACAGCACTTTCTTTGATAACTTCCTGGAGATGGAATACGATCTGTCAAAAGTACTGTTCATAGCAACAGCCAATACACTGGCAACAGTTAGTCCAGCACTTCGCGACAGAATGGAAACCATTGAAATAAGCGGCTACCTTGTTGAGGAAAAACTTGAAATAGCAAAACAACACCTTCTCCCAAAACAGCTTGAAAATCATGGCGTTAAGGCAAAACAGCTGATAATTAGCAATAGTGTAATGGAAAAGCTTATTGAAAAATATACCCGGGAATCGGGTGTAAGGGAACTCGATAAGCGCCTTGCAAAAATAGTCAGGGTAACTGCCAAGAATATAGCTACCGGAACAGAATACAGCGCTTCTCTTTCTGAGAAGGTGATGATGAAGACGCTTGGCCCGCCAAAGTATATAAGAGATATCTACTCGGGAAACGATCAGGCGGGCGTGGTTACAGGACTTGCCTGGACTGCAGCGGGAGGTGAAATATTGTTCGTGGAGACAAGCATAAGCAGGGGCTCAGGCAAACTGACTCTTACCGGCAACCTGGGTGATGTGATGAAAGAATCTGCAGTTATTGCGCTTGAATATCTGAAAGCCAATGCTGCTTTACTGAACCTGCCTGATAATTTCTCCGAAAAATGGAATATTCATATACATGTCCCTGAGGGAGCTATCCCCAAAGACGGTCCTTCGGCAGGTATTACAATGGCCTCATCAATAGCTTCAGCTTTCACCCAGCGTAAGGTTAAAAAGTACATGGCAATGACAGGTGAGATAACCTTGAGGGGAAAGGTATTGCCCGTAGGCGGTATAAAAGAAAAGATCCTGGCAGCTAAGCGGGCAAACATAAAGGAAATTATCTTATCTGAAGAGAACAGGAAAGATGTGGAAGACATTAAAGAACTTTATATTAAGGGATTGAGATTTCATTATGTTGAAACCATCATGGATGTCCTTGATCTTGCCCTGTTGAAACAAAAAGTAAAAAATCCGAAAAAAATAACTTTTGAATGAAGAGAATTGCAGTTTTCCCGGGATCATTTGATCCTTTTACAATAGGACATGAAGCCATTGTAAAGCGGGCTCTAAGCCTCTTTGATGAGATAATCATTGCTGTTGGCGCCAATGCACTTAAAAAAAGCTATTATTCCCTCGCCACCAGGAAAGCAATGATATCCCGGGTATTTAAAGATGAGCCACGCGTAAAGGTCGATCACTATGAAGGACTTACAGTAGATTTTTGTGAGAAGAATGGTGCAAAATATATTCTCAGAGGATTGAGAACAGCAGCCGACTTTGAATTTGAAAGAGCAATTGCGCAGGTAAACAGAGCAATGGCATCAGATATTGAATCTGTCTTTCTGCTGACGGTGCCTGAGCATACGCCCGTCAATTCAACTATCGTCCGTGATATAATACGCAGCGGTGGTGATGCTTCTAAATTTGTACCGGCATCAATTAACCTTAAAGATTATAAAGGAGAGGAAAATTAACTCTTAATAATTGATATATTTATCATATCCATCAGCGACAACCAGGCTGAGCTCTTGATTTTACTGATCTCTTCGGGCAGAAGCCATTCAATCCTGGTAATGCCTTCTTTTATTTGTGGTTCTATAAGCATTTCCCCGTCATATTTCATCAGGAACCAGCTGGTTTTCTTCAGGTACGAGATACCTTCCCAGGTATAGGTATGGTAGCTGTCCGGCAATGGCTTTATAATAGTATGACCTGATATTCCGCACTCTTCATTTACCTCTCTCAGCGCACAGGCTTCAGGCTCCTCCCCCTGCTCTATATGACCCTTGGGAAGATCAAGCTTGCCCTTCTTCTCTATGAATAGAAATCTCCCGCTGGTGTGCTTCACAAGACCTCCGGCAGCACCTACTTCTGTAAAGTAAATCCTGAAGATCTTCCAGATATACTTTATATCGGGTCCGTAAATGTTTATTGAGTGAATCTTTGTATCTGACTGAAAATCAGATATTACTTTATAAAGTTCCTTGGTGTCGTAAAATTTGTGGAATAAGCCGTATTTTTGTAGCCGGTCAGGTTCAGGGCTTAAAAGTATAAATCTGTTTTCGAAATGAACTTTATACATTTTACTATGGAGAATAGTGCAATAAAGATAGCTGAATATCTTTTACAAATTAAAGCAATTAAATTGCAACCGTCAAATCCATTTACATGGGCTTCGGGATGGAAATCACCTATTTATTGCGACAACCGCAAAACTCTTTCATTTCCGGAAGTAAGATCATACATTCGTGATTCCTTTGTATCGCTGACAGGCAGGCTTTATCCGGAGGCTGAAATGATTGCAGGAGTTGCAACCGGGGCGATTTCACATGGTGCGCTTGTTGCGGATAAGATGGAGCTGCCATTCATTTACGTAAGGTCCGGAGCCAAGGAACATGGCCTCGGGAACCAGATAGAGGGATATTATCAGGCAGGACAGAAAGTAGTTGTCATTGAGGATCTTATATCCACCGGCGGAAGCAGCCTTAATGCTGTTAAAGCTCTCAGGGAGGCAGGTTGCGAGGTACTGGGAATGGCAGCGATTTTTACGTATGAATTTAAAAAAGCATCCGACGCATTTGCCGCTGAAAATTGTAAACTTCAAACCCTGTGTAACTATTCTGTTCTTATTGAGACAGCAGTTAAGACAGGATACGTAACTGAATCTGATGTTGAGACACTCAAAATGTGGCGGGTAAATCCCGAAGCATGGGGTATAAAATAAAATATATTAATAAACTGGTATTAGCCCCCCCTTGGGGGGGTTGGGGGGTAAGTATATGACCGAAATATCAACCTTCAGAAGCAGGACCGGAAAGCTTAACTGCAGCGGAAAAGAATTTTATGATTTTGTTACTGACATAAGAAATTTTGAGCGCTTCATTTCTCCTGATATCTTAAGCAACCTGAAAGCCGAAAAGGATTCTCTCAGCTTTCAGGTAAATATGCTTGGCGCCGTTAATATCCGTATTACTAAAAAAACAATGTATAACAGGGTTGTCTTTAAAGGAGAGAACCAGCAGGTCAGGGATTTCTCCCTGATTGCAGATATTCTGGATCAGGGCAAAGAGAATACAGAAGTGAATGTAACACTGGAGGCTGAATTCAATCCTATGTTGAAAATGGTTGCTGCCGGGCCGGTAAAGAAATTCCTTGAGACTCTGATCGATGAAATGGAAAAGTATAAAGGATGGAAGGATACTAAAGAACAAAATCAATTTCTTTAAAAGAAAATCCTCTGATTTTGCCGTTTTCATTCTCAATGCTGAGAATCCCTGAATCTGAAATATCCTTTATACTGCCTGTGAATATTCTGTTCCCTGCTTTATATTTATGCTTTTCATTGAACCTGTATAACCGGCTGATATAGTCAATGCGAATGTTTTTCCTGTCCCCGTAAAGAAGCAGTTTGTATCTTTTATCAAGATCAGAAAGAAGCTGTTTCATACTGACTTCCCTGTCATATTCCATACCCGTAATCATTTTAAGTGACACGGGATTACGGGTCTCGTCTGTGAATTTAATCTGGTTTAGGTTAAATCCAATCCCGGCAATTGCGCTCTCAGTTGTTTCTCCCATGATTGAGTTTTCAATAAGAAGACCTGCTATTTTGTCATCTTTTACATAAATATCATTCGGCCATTTTACTTTACTTCCGGCCAGATGCCTGTCAATAAAATCACATATTCCCAGGGACAGGGTCATAGATATAAGAAACTGTTTACCGGGAGCGACAGATTCCGGATAAAGTATAATGCTGATCAGCAGGTTTTTACCTTTTTCACTTTCCCACCTGTTACTTGTCTGGCCTCTTCCGGCGGTTTGAAAATCAGAATGAATAACGGTCCCTTCAGGCAGATCATTTTTCTTCAGCAGCTCAGATGCCCGGGTATTAGTTGATGTCAGGTTTTCACAAAAAATAAGATTTGACCCTATAATCATGATTTTTAAAATGTTAGCTACTGATTTTTGTCTTTTTCAACCTTTCATCCTATGTTGGCACTGAAATTGCAAAAATGAAGATCTATGACAAAAATACAGATAAAAGTTTGTACTTTTGACAACTGATGTCTAAGTAAAAATCATTAATGAAGAAAAGATCCGACGAAGATAAAGTTCTTTTAAGTGGTGTAGCGAAAGGAATTTTTGAAAAGAAGGGGCATAATGTTCTGAAAATCGATTTGCGCAAACTGGAAAACAGAATTGCCGATTATTTTGTTATATGTCATGGTTCTTCAACAACCCAGGTTGATTCTATATGTGATTCAGTTGAAGATACCGTAAGAAAGATGGCCGGGGAAAAGCCATTGCATATCGAAGGGCTGGATAATTGTTACTGGGTTCTTCTGGATTACGGGAATGTGGTTGTTCATATTTTCCTTGAAGAATACAGGAATTTTTACAGTCTTGAGTCCCTCTGGGCAGATGCTGCAATAGAAACAATGGCTGACAAAAAAAGTAAGTAGAAATTATGGCTGATAATACAAATAGAACCACACCAGACAAGAATGATAAAAATGCCAAACAGCGTTTTAATACCAATTGGATTTTTGCCATACTGGCTGTCGCTATAATCCTCTTTGAGATCATATTCAGTGGCAAAACGGTTCAGAAAGCTACTACCAATATGATTATTGATATGATCAATAATCATGATATTGAGAAAATCGTAGTGGTTAATAAAGAGATTGCAGAAATATATCTTAAGAAGGAGGCTCTTGAGACAGGAAGATATCCTGATGTTCCAAAACAAAATGTAGGACTCGGTTTAAAAAGTATTAAACCAAATTATTCATATAACATTGGAGATGATTTCTCAGCATTCCTTGCCGAAGCTCAGGAGAATGCAGGTTATGGGAAAGAAAAGATACCTGTTGATTATGATAAACGGAAAAACTATTTTGCAGATGTACTCTCGTGGCTGCTTTTCCCTGCATTGTTGATAGTTTTCTGGTTGTTTTTCATGAAACGTATGGCAGGAGGCGGCGGAGCAGGAGGAGGAGGCATTTTCAACGTAGGAAAATCACGTGCCCAGATCTTCGATAAGGAATCAAATGTTAAAACTAACTTCAGTGATGTTGCCGGACTTGAAGAGGCAAAAACCGAAGTAATGGAGATTGTAGATTTCCTGAAAAACCCGAAGAAATACACACAGCTTGGGGGTAAGATACCAAAAGGAGCACTGCTTATAGGACCTCCGGGAACAGGAAAGACCCTCCTGGCAAAAGCAGTCGCTGGAGAAGCAAACGTTCCTTTCTTTTCAATCTCGGGTTCCGATTTTGTTGAAATGTTTGTAGGTGTGGGTGCCTCCAGGGTAAGGGATCTCTTTAAACAGGCAAAAGAGAAGGCTCCCTGTATAGTTTTCATAGATGAGATAGATGCAGTAGGCAGGGCCCGCGGGAAAAATGTCAATTTTGGTTCAAATGACGAACGAGAGAATACTCTTAATCAGCTCCTTACGGAGATGGATGGCTTCGGTACAAATATAGGTGTGATCATCCTTGCAGCGACGAACAGAGCTGATATCCTTGACAGGGCATTGATGCGTGCAGGCCGGTTTGATCGCCAGATACATGTTGAGCTGCCAGACCTTACTGAAAGAGAAGCAATATTTAAAGTGCATCTCCGCCCTATTAAAATCGGTAAGGATATTGATATAATTTTCCTTGCCAAGCAGACGCCGGGATTTTCAGGAGCAGATATAGCTAATGTATGCAATGAATCGGCCCTGATAGCGGCAAGAAAAAACAAAACAGTGGTCGAAAAACAGGATTTTCTTGATGCTGTCGATAGGATCGTAGGAGGTCTCGAAAGAAAAAATAAGATCATATCCTTTGCCGAGAAAAAGACAATTGCATATCATGAAGCAGGTCATGCGACTGTTAGCTGGCTACTGGAATACGCAAGTCCGCTGGTGAAAGTAACCATTATTCCCAGGGGGAGAGCCCTTGGAGCTGCCTGGTATCTTCCTGAAGAGAGACAGATCACAACACGCGAACAGTTGCTTGATGAAATGGCTTACGCCCTTGGCGGGAGAGCTTCAGAAGAGCTGGTTTTCGGAAAGATTTCTACAGGAGCGCTAAGTGACCTTGAAAAGATCACCAAGCAGGCATATGCTATGGTATCATTTTTCGGAATGAGCGATAAGGTGGGAAATATAAGCTTCTATGATTCTTCAGGGCAGTCTGATTTTGGCTTTACAAAACCCTATAGTGAGAAAACTGCAGAAATTATTGATCATGAAGTCAAAGATATAATTGATGAATCATACCTGCGGGCTAAAGAGATACTCAAGGGCAATATGAAAGTGCTGGTTGAGCTTGCTGAGCTCCTTCTTGAGAAAGAGGTCATCTTCAGCGAGGACCTTGAACGGATCTTCGGAAAAAGAAAAGCCGAACTCGTCAAGGAAGAAAAAGAGACTCAGGACAAAAAAGCCCTGGAAAATAAAAAAGATGAAAAGGAAGATGAACCAGTGAAGGTAAAAGAGAAGAAGAAAAAGGATTCAACCTCTAAAAAAACAAAACATAAAGAATAAATTCTTTCATCTTGAATAATTTTTTCAGACGGACTTTAACCGGTGCGTGGATAGTAATATTTATTCTGGGAGGATTCTGGCTTCATCCCGTTTCTTTTTTTATTACAGGACTGGTAGTGCTTATCGGATCGCAGTATGAGTACTATCTGATGATCAGGAGCAGCGGAGTAAAACCGCAGATGATCCCCGGAATGATAACGGGAGCAACAGCCTATATTCTATCAACCCTGATCGCAGCAGGAATACTGCCTATGAAGTACCTCCTGATCCTGGCACTTCTGATAATTATAGTAATGGTCATCGAGCTATACAGGAAAGAAGAAAAACCTTTTGATTCGCTTGCTCATACTTTCTTTCCAATACTATATTTAGCGCTTCCGTTTTCATTATTTCCCTTTTCGGCATTTGCACATACCGGCCTTGATTCATTGCTTCCTAACACCATGGATGCATTCTCTCCGGGAATAATAGTAGGATTTTTTATTCTGCTCTGGACAAATGATACAGGAGCTTACCTTACGGGCATTTCATTGGGGCGTCACCGCCTGATGGAAAGGATCTCCCCTAAAAAATCGTGGGAGGGATTCTTCGGAGGGCTGCTTCTGACGATAGTAGTAGCCTGGCTTCTTTCAGGCTGGCTGGGTGTGGTTGATAGAAAAGGATGGATCATTATTTCAATAATAATTTCAATATCAGGCACATATGGAGACCTGATTGAATCAATGTTGAAGAGAAGCGTTGGAGTGAAGGATTCCGGGACGATTATGCCCGGACACGGAGGATTTCTTGACCGTTTCGATAGCGCTTTATTATCTTTCCCCCTGGTGTTTCTTTTTATAACACTTTTTGGTTGATTGAGAGGACTTGATTAGTTTTGTGCAAATTTTCTGGAGATGAGCATTCACAAGGAAGGATATAAGATTTTAATTTATGGTTTTATTACTCTGCTGCTTCTCAATGTGCTGGTCAATATTTTTCTTGCCGATCAGATCCTGGTAAAATGGCTTTTTCTGGCATTCTCTTTGACCATATATGTATTTTTTCTCTTTTTCTTCAGGCTGCCGGCAAGGGAACTGGAACCTGACCCCGGACTGGTATATGCTCCTGCCGACGGTAAAGTAGTTGTTATCGAAGAAGCCGAGGAGAAGGAATATTTTAAGGATAAGCGCCTTCAGGTCTCAATTTTTATGTCTCCTTTCAATATGCACAGCAACAGGTATCCCGTGTCAGGACATATAAAATATGTAGGGTATCATCCTGGCAACTATATGGTTGCGTGGCATCCGAAATCCTCAGAGCTGAATGAGAGAAGCACCATAGTCATTGAAACAAAGCCGGGAACTGAGATTCTGATCAGACAGATAGCAGGTGCTGTTGCAAGGAGGATAGTTACATATGCAAAGGAAAACCAGGATGTCCTTCAGGGAGATGAGCTGGGTTTCATAAAATTTGGATCCAGAGTCGATATTTTCCTGCCGCTGGGGACTGAAATTGAGATACCCATCCTTCAGCAGGTAAGAGCTAATAAAAGCGTAATTGCCAGGATCTGAAATCAGAACAACATGAAAAGGAACGACGACAGAATAATAGATATTACGGATGATGTAAAATGGATTGGCATCCTGGATTATGATATCAGGACGTTTGATATAGTAATGACAACCGAATTCGGGACTACCTATAATTCGTATTTCATTAATGCTGAAAAAAAAGCTTTAATTGAGGTTGCCAAGGAGAAATTCAGTAAAACATACTTTAAAAAGCTCAGATCAGTCACTGATCCGGCTGAAATCAGCTATATTATTCTCGACCATACGGAACCGGACCATTCAGGAAGCCTTAAACTTCTCCTTGAGATAGCGCCTATGGCAACCGTCGTGGGTAGCGGAAATGCAATAAGGTACCTTGAAGATATTGTAAATGTGCCTTTTAAATCGTTAGTAATAAAGGATGGCGATACACTTGACCTGGGCAATAAAACTTTACGGTTCATAGCTGCACCTAACCTTCACTGGCCCGATTCAATTTATACATACCTTGCTGAAGAAAGGATACTGTTTACATGTGATTCATTTGGCGCTCATTACTGCTCATATGAAATGAGCGATGATCCCGACAAAGATTATCTTGATGCATTCAAATATTATTATGATGTTATCCTGAAACCGTTCAGCAGGTTCATGATAAAGGCGATCGAAAAGATCAAGCCTCTTGAAATAAATTGTATCTGCCCCGGTCATGGTCCTATACTTAAAGGAAACCGGAATTTAATTGTGAACCTGACTGAAAAATATGCCAGGGAGTATATTGATCTGACTACATCAGGAGTAAAGCGTCATATTCTGATCGCTTATGTTTCAGCTTACGGTTTTACTAAAGAGGCTGCCGGACATATCGCATCAGGTATCAGGGAAATATCCGATTTCAGCATAGATATTGTTGATATTGAAAATATCGATCTTGCCGGCCTTGATGCTAAAATTGCCTCGAATGACGCAATTCTCATCGGCTCACCGACAATTAATCAGAACACGTTGCTTCCGGTTTACAAAATGTTCGCTCTTATTAATCCTATAAGGGATAAAGGCAAGCTTGCCGGAGCATTCGGATCGTTCGGCTGGAGCGGTGAAGCTTCAAGAATAATCCTAGAGGTGCTGAAAAGCCTGAAGCTGAATATTTTTGATGAGGGTGCTGCATTTAAGTTTAAACCTTCTGGATCAAAAGAAGTGGCGCTCAAGGAATTCGGACACAAGTTTGCACAGAAATTTGCAGAAAATTGTGAACAAATATGAGCGTAGTCAAAAACTACGCTCATCTCATGATAATGATCTGTCAAGAAAGACTAGCGTAGTTTGTAACTACGCTAATCTCATGATAATCATCTGTCAAAAAAGATGGCGTAGTTTGTAACTACGCCATTTTAAATCATCTGATTATGAAATCTTGATCTGCCTTGTTATTTTACTATTTTCTTCTTCCATCTTTGGAAGTTCAAGGTTCAGGATGCCATCTTTGTAGTTTGCCACAATCTTATCCCTGCTG
>JAPLDX010000028.1 GCA_026391215.1 Bacteroidia bacterium | reverse complement strand
TCGTCAACGTCCTCATAATGAGGTGTCCAACCGTAATGTTTGGCAAGAAGCCCTGCCAGCGTGGTCTTTCCCGATCCAATATTTCCTGCTATGGCGATATGCATGATTAAAAGTATTTCAACCTATAAAAATATTAAAATTTGAGACATGAATTTACATTATGCACTTCTTATTCCTGCTATTTTATAAATATCCTCAATATATTCCCTGTTGTTGGAAAGCCTTGGCACTTTGTTTTGACCTCCCAGTTTATTTATTGATTTCAGCCAGTTATGGAATGTCCCCTTTGGAACGGTCCTAATTACCGGCTTCACGAGATTAATATCTTTAAAACGCTTAGCTTCATAATCGGAGTTAACAGACTGAAGTGTTCTGTCAAGGATGTCGGTAAAATGGTTAAGGTCATCAGGACTTTTTTCAAATTCAATTATCCATTCATGTGAACCCCTTGAAGAGGCATCCATAAAAACAGGCCCGGCAGTATATTCCGATATTATAGCATTGGTTGCCAGGCACGCAGCTTCAAGCGCTTTCTCCGCATTATCCATAATCACCTCCTCCCCGAAGGCATTTATGAAATGTTTTGTTCTGCCTGAAATATGGAACCTGTACGGATCCAGGCTGGTGAATACAATCGTATCACCTATCAAATATCGCCAGAGGCCGCCGTTTGTTGATATAACAATAGCATAGTTTACTCCTTTCTCTACTT
Organism: Bacteroidia bacterium; assembly: GCA_026391215.1. Lineage (GTDB taxonomy): Bacteria > Bacteroidota > Bacteroidia > Bacteroidales > VadinHA17 > LD21. Next base: position 13,016 of record JAPLDX010000028.1, on the reverse strand, counting down.
CACCAATTGTATATGATAGAGGAAAATCAGTACCTGTTTTATTTGCGGGAATAAACTCGTAGAAAATTCCATAATCGAGCATCAGCAGCATATCGGGATCTGATGGATCATCCTGGATGCCAAAAAAACCTTCAGATGCATTATATGTTTCCATGTAATGCATCTGATCACCAGGGATCAGCTTTTTATACAGCTCACGATATGGTGTAAAGCATATTCCTCCGTGAAAGAAAACCTCGAGATTTGGCCAGATCTCCAGAAGATTTGATTTCCCGGTATATGCAAGAATATATTTTATCAGCGTAAGATACCATGACGGAACACCCGAGAAGTTTGTTACATTTTTCTTAACAGTAGCTTTGGTAATAAGGTCTAATTTTTTTTCAAAATCCTCAATAAGGGCGATTTCAGGTTTTGGTATCCTTACCAGCTCAACCCAGGAAGGAGCGTTCTCAATAAGTAAGGCTGAAAGATCTCCGGACAGAGCTTTACTGCTGAACTGGTCGATCCTGTGGCTACCGCCAAGTGTAAGCGCCTTGCCAGAGAATATCCGGGTAGAGGGATTATTGAAGACATAAATGGCAAGAACATCTTTTGCTGCCCTGTAATGACAATTTTGAAGTGCATCATTGCTTATCGGAATAAACTTGCTTTTTGATGAAGTCGTCCCTGATGATTTTGCAAACCTTTTTATCCGGCCCGGCCATAAAAGATCTGATTCTCCATTTCCCAGCCTGTCAACAAAAGGAATAAGCTCTTCATAGGTCTGGACAGGCACTCGGATCTGGTATTCCTTATAAGAAGAGATTGATGAATAACCGTATTTTTTGCCCCATTCAGTTAAGGATGCTTTCTTAATTAACCATTCAAGTGTCTCATTCTGGATCTCAACAGGAAATTTCTTAAAATGCTCAATCTGGTTTATACGCCTGGAATAAAAGCGGTTAATAATGTTTGTGATTGCAGGCATTTAAGAATCAATTTGGCTTTAAATATAAAATTTCGCAGGGAACTATCCAAAGACCTCTTTAAGCACTTCAAGCGACCTGACCTTTTTCAGCCCCGGAAGATGAAGTGAATAATAGCTTACCAGCACTTCAAGAACTTCATTTCTGAGCGCTCCGGATAGTACTATATTCTTGCTGGTTTCATATGATGCTGAAAAAAAATCTGCCAGGATATCTGAAATCTCCCGGCTTGCATAGCTGCCATGGAGAGGAGGGACCGGTACAAAAACTCCGTTAATCATATCGAAGTATTTGTCATCATTTGCTGTCCGGGGACCCGGTTCAAACCCCAGATAGCTGCTAAGCCCTGCCAGGAATGCAATATGGAAGTTGGCAAAATTCTCTTTGCATCTGTCAAAATAAATTACTGAATCCTCTATAAATCCGAACATCTCCTCATTAGGAGATTCTTCCCTCAGGACGGATGTCAGAACCTCACCAAGGAAAAGCGCCACACTGGTTTTTTTGATATTTGTAAAGATATCGGCAGGTGAATATGAAACAGAGAATTCTTTCAGGACCTGCATCTCCCGGGACTCCTTATAGTACATTACCAGGTCGAGGATGGACATGGGCTGAAAGAAAACACTATGTTTCCCCGATTTTTTATTTCTCATCCCCTTGATAAGGAAAGACTGCCTTCCGTATTTCAGAGTATAAAGTTGAGCAACGATTCCCGTATCGGTATATTTCAGCTGGTGAAGAACTATTCCCCTTGTTTTTTCAATCATCAATGCCCGGTTTTGTTCAAAAATACAACAATTTGATAATTTTGTTTGTTGATAAGTGTAACTGGAATTATTATATTTACTCTCCAACATATTTGACATGGTTGCAACCAATATTGATGAGCTTGTAAAAAGGATCGCAAAGCTTGCCAAGCAGAACCAGGAGCTTGAGGATCAGATCAAAAAGCTTGTAAAGCAGAATGAGAAGCTTGCAAGGGATAATGAAAAGGTCAAAGCTTTATATGAAAAAGCCTCTCCCGAGGGTCTGAAGGAAATGGCTGAGGAAAAGAAGGAGAAGTCGCTGAAATTCAATATGGCGACCGTTCTCTTCTCAGACATACATGGTTTTTCAAAGCTTGTTGAAGGAATGGATTCAACAGCCGTCATGGATGAGCTGGATGAGATCCTTTACGAGTTTGATGCGATAGTTGTCAGGTTCAAGATTGAAAAGATAAAGACCATCGGTGATACATTCATGTGTGCAGGCGGGATACCTGTAAAGAATATCACCAACCCGATTGATGTTGTAATGGCTGCACTCGAGATGAAGAATTATCTTGAGAATTATGAGAAGAATAAAAGAGGAGCAGACAACAGGATATGGGATCTCAAGATCGGCATTCATACAGGACCGGTAACTGCAACAATATCCGGTAAAAAGAAAGTCAACTATGATATAAAAGGTGATACAGTAAATACTGCCAGCCGTGTTGAGGCAGTATCGGAAAAAGGCGGGGTCATTATTTCGGTGATGACCTACGAGCTTGTAAAAGAGTTCTTTGATTGTGAATACTTTGGCAAGCTTCCTGTAAAATATAAGGGCGATCTGCAGATGTACACGGTTACAGGACTCAAACCTGAATTTTCAGTTGATGGTAAAGGAGTTACCCCCAATGAGGCATTCAGGATTAAATTCGGATTGATACAGTTTACTGATATACAGGAGATAATCCTTGACAAACTGGAAAGAGAGCTGCCTGATTACCTTTTTTATCATAATGTAAAGCACACGGTTGATGTTGTGACCGAAGTGGAGCTTATTGGCTGGGGAGAGGGATGCTCGGACGAGGAGATCCTCGTGCTTAAAACAGCAGGGTTATTTCATGATGTAGGACATACCGTAACCTATGACGGTCATGAATACGAAGGGACAATAATTGCCAGGGAGATGCTTCCAAAGTATAACTATTCTCCTGAGCAGATAGAAAAGATCTGCGCCATAATCATGTCGACCAAGCTGCCGCCAAAACCTACCAACCTTCTTGAGGATATAATATGTGATTCTGACCTGGACTATCTTGGAAGAAGTGATTTCATCCCGGTTTCAAATACTCTATTTGAGGAGCTGAAAGCCCAGAATAAGATGGGATCACTTAATGACTGGAACAAGATCCAGGTTAAATTCATTTCAGGGCACCAGTATTTTACCAAAACTGCAAGAAGCCTGAGAGAGGTGAATAAGCAGCTGCAGATTGAGAGGATACAGAGTTTGATAACGGATTAGAAGTTGTCAGGAGCTTGTCGCTTTTAAAAATCTGAAGAAAAAAGAGTATTCCTTACAAGTCGGCAATGAAACTAAAACTGATATTAAATTATATACTTTATTTATTTATAAATGGTCTATTTGTACTAAAATATACTTCAAGGTTAAATAATAACAATGAGTACGTCTTTACATTGATATATTTTATATTGATGTTCCTTATTATATTCTTATACCTTAAGATTAGTATAAGGGAATATTATTACAAATATGTTTTTTGGGTTATTTCATTTATATTTTTTGCGTTCACAATTTACCTAAATGTTTCTGTTGACGGGCAAACTTTAAATGTTGATAGATGGTCTGCAATGGAAGCTGGTATAAATGCCTTGTTAAAAGGCGAATATCCATATTCTGCTATTGACCACCTGGGAGGCAGAACCTCTAATTTGCCAACTCTGTTTTTTATTGGTATTCCATTTTATTTAATGGGTAGTGCAGGGTACTTGCAATCTTTTAGCTTCCTCGCGTTTTTCTTAATAATTCTTATAAGTTTTAAAGAATATAGAGACAGGCTGTTTGGCTTACTTCTATTAGTTTTATCCCCTTCCTATATTTGGGAAATTTATGTAAAAAGTGATTTGATTTCAAATTTTATTTTAGTACTACTTTTTTTAATAATTATTCAAAATAGAATAAATAAAAACAAAGAGTTGAACACTATAATAACGTCTTTTGGAGCAACAGCTTTAATCTTAACAAGATTAACAGCAATCATTCCTATTGCCTTATTATTGTTTAAACAATTCTATAATCTTTCTTTGAAAGAGAAAACCAAATTTTTAGTAATTGCATTATTAACATCAATTGTTTTCTTCTATATATGTTTTCAGAGGGTTGGAAATTTGGAGCATTTTATGCGATATAACCCTTTTGAACTTCAAAATAGATATTTACCCGCTTTAATAAGCTTCATAACTATTTTAATGTCAATTATGTACTCATTCAAGGTTAATGATTTAACATCATTAATGAAATTAAATGTACTTTTATTATTATTGCCAATTTTAATTTCTTTCTTAATTAATGTTAACGAAAATGGTATTTTTTCAAGTATTTTCAACTCATCTTTTGACATTAGTTATTTTAATATTATAATGCCTTTCTTACTGATGGTTATAATATTAGATTATAAAATACTTTTGCCGGCAATAAATAAACGTATTAACGAAGCAAGTGCTTAATTACGTTATTCACTGTGCTAAAGGCAGTTGGCGAAAATGATTCAACAAATAAACAGTAACTAGTTAATCACCAATATTTTCGTCACTGCAGTCTGAGATCCATCACTGCTGGCGCAGAATACCAGGTATACTCCGGTTGCAACACGGAGACCGTTGTAGGTTTTAAGATCCCACGAAGCCTGTCCCCCGTCAGAGAAAGTTTGATAGACAAGATTTCCGCTGATATCTGTTATCTTTATCTGGGTGTCTTTCATGAGTCCGGTTATAATAACGTTTCCTTCATAATCTTCTCTAACGGGATTAGGGAAGGAGTAGATGCCTGAGAATTCTTCCTTGCCTTCTGTGGCATCTCCTCTCACTGAGATGATACCCTGAGAGGTTACAAACCAAACATCACCTGTTTCATTATCAACTGCAACACTGGCAATGTTATTTGAAAGGATAGGGCTATTCTGTTCATTATAGTTTCTTAATCGTCTTGTTCCGTCAGAGGAGAGCAGGTATGCGCCTGAACTTGCTGTACCAAGCCATTTCCTGTTGGCGCCATCAATGGCAATGGAGGCGATTGATTCGGTGAACAGCACCAGGTCGGCAAGTCCGCTACCGTCATTACGGGGGATCTTTATCCGGAATGCCTTGATTTCCTCCTCAAATACTTTGTCAGGATTGTAATATACCAGCGGACCCTGGTCGGTTCCGACCCAGATATTTCCTTCAAGATCCTCTGCAAGGCAGTAAACAAACCCAATCATTTTTCCATCAGGATCGGTAACAAACATCTGTTTATACATGTCATCGTCGAAATATTCGGGAGTATCGTTATCATCCAAAATAAAAAGGCCGTTGCCCCTGGGGAGGATAGCCCATTTTGTCCCGTTACGGGTCATTATCAGATCGCCTACGACGTTTATATCCCATGTTGCAGGATTGACAATCCAACCGTCATTGTCAGGCTTCAGCGCTTTTAGTGTTCCCGGAACATTGCTTCCTGCTATCCAAAGATTCCTATTGCTGTCCATAGCCAGTCCGCAAATCCTTACGTATGGGCCTCCTGGTACAATTGTCTGCAGAGGGGAGTTGTCATCTTTATACCTGTTTATCAGGTCATTATTCTTGTATTCAAACAATCCTCCCCCCCAGGATGAAATGAAAAAATGACTTTCATCTGCCGGATCAATAAAAGCCCTCATGGCATCAAAAACATCTGTGTATTCTATATTTGTCCAGGTATGGTTCTCATAAATTGAAATCTGAAATGATCTCATAAGGTTATTCCAGGCATTGTCAACCCCGCCGCCACAAATAATGGCTTTCCCGTTATAAGAAGTAACACTGATGGCATTGTTTGAAATTGGTCCGGGTAATGTCAGAACAGAAAAATCTGACATATTTTCTCCTTTAATAAGTCCGGAATTGATATCTGCAATCCAGATATCACCCTGATCTTCAATTGCCTGTGAAGCATTAAGGGCACCCCAGGTGTATGAGGAAATGGTTTTCCGGAGAGTACCGTCATCATGAAATAATCTGACAGATTTTCCGGATGCGACAGAAAATCCATCAGATGACTTGTCAAAAGCAATGTTATATACTCCTGCTGAGTATGAAAATAATGAAGTTACATTCCCGATCATATAAATATTATCACCGGGGAAGTTTTTTCCAGTCTGGTTGACGTAAAGCATGTCACCGGAAAACACTGCCGCTGTATATTTCCCTGTTGGTTCCGGAAGAGAATTGAGAATCGACCAGTTGCCAAAATATGCAAGTCCGGGATCATTAAGATCCGCTGAATATACTCCGATACCTGTCGCGGCATATACTTTCCCGTTTCCAAAGGCAATGTCCCATATCTCCGGATTCTCAATGCCATTGCCTGGCTTCCACGTATCATATATCTCTTGCTTGATGATATCGATTACCACAATTCCGAAGCTGCAGGCCAGATATTCATATTTACCGCTGAACCTTATTCTGTTTATTTCTTTTTTTCCAGGAAAATATTTTCTGCTGATATCGGGAATATTATAAATTAAATTGTCTTTCAGGATATCGATATTTGCGCTTGAATATGCTATTAAAAGAGCTTTGTTTTCTTCTGACCATGCAATGGTGCTTATGGCTGTTTCAGTGAGGCCATTGACACGTGAAAATTTCCTGAGCTCTGCATATTCCTTATTATAAATGATCAGGGATGAGCCTGTGTTGGCGTAGATCTCTCCGGATCCTACTGCAAGATTTTTAGCTGTACTATAAACCAGATGATCGGTCCATGTACCGACCGGAGTCTGACCCCGGGAATGGGAAAAGACAAAAAACAGGCAGATAAAAATAAGCAGTTTCCTCATCAGAGAATTAAACAGTTATATAGCTCCTTTATTGTCCTTATGATTATAATGAAGAAGGAACTCCCTGAGTTTTTCAAAAGCTTTTGCACGGTGAGAGATCATGTTCTTTTCATTTAACGGCATTTCTGCAAAAGTCAGGTCACCGCCGTCCGGAACAAACACCGGATCATACCCGAATCCTTCTCTTCCCCTTCTCTCAGTAATTATCCGGCCTTTCACGGTTCCTTCGAAGGTGAACTCACTGCCATCCAGGATAAGGGCAATTACTGTTCTGAACCTTGCCCCCCTGTTTACAGATGTCCCCATCATTTTAAGGACTTTGTCAATATTTGAATCGGAATTTTTATCCTCACCGGCAAAGCGGGCAGAATTAACTCCGGGCAATCCGTTCAGGGATTCAATTTCCAGTCCGGTATCATCAGCAAAAACAGGTATATTCACCATTTTATAAATATACCGGGCCTTCTGCATTGCGTTTCCTTCAAGAGTAGGTTCGTTTTCAGGAATGTCATCATATATCTTAAGATCGCCCAGGCACAGCAGGCTAAAGGTGGTTCCAAGGATATTCCTGATCTCCGTTAATTTATTTTCATTATTGGTGGCAAAGACGATTTCAATCATACACAAAATCCTTTTGTGTGCAAAAATACTTAAAATTGACCTTTCCTTTTGACCAGTCTTTATTATGTGCTACATTTGGAAGAATAATTTCACCGGTTGATATGGTTTTTTTCAGGAACCTTGGCCTCTTTCTTATATTATTTACCGGAGTGGTTTCCGGGGGAACGGTCATTAACGATGAAGAGTTTCCTTACCTTGCCCGCATAATAATAAATAGCGATTCTTTAATAACCCCTGATACTGCAACAGGATATTTCCCTTTGAATGAAACGATGGTTTTTAACTACAGGCATAACAACCTGCTGTTTGAAATGGAATACCGTGATACCATGGATTACTGTTTTTTTCTCAAAGGCTATGATGAGGGGTGGGGGGAATGGAGATCAGGAAATTATAAGGAGTATACAAATCTGCCTGCGGGGAAATACGAATTACGTGTGAGGTATACTGATCTGAAGCACATGGGAGGGGAATTGTTATTGCTGAAGTTCAGAGTGCTTCCTCTGTGGTATTTTTCACGCTTTGCCATAGCTATGTATCTGGCATTTGCCGCACTGATCTTCTGGGCACTTTATGCACATTTAAGCCTGCGCTTTGCAAGGACCCAGTATATGCTTGAGCAGATCATCAACAAGAGGACCGAGGACCTGATAATTGAAAAAGAAAAGACAGAAAATCTTCTTGCAAACGTACTGCCAAAGAATACTGCCAGCGAGATCATGGAGAAGGGAAAGGCAACCAAGATAAAATATAATTTTGTTACAGTGCTGTTTTCAGATATACAGGGATTTACAAAGATTGCCGAGGAGATGAATCCTGAGGTTCTTATAGATGAGCTGGATAAGTTCTTTTTTCATTTTGATTCTGTTGTCGAGGGTCTTGGCATAGAAAAGATAAAAACCATTGGTGATGCCTATATGTGTGCGGGAGGAATCCCTGAGAAAAACAGGACGAATCCTGTTGAAGTTATTCTCGCAGCTCTTGAGATGCAGGTTTATATGAGCAATCTGAAGGCGGCATCACAGCTCCAGGGGATGAAATACTGGGATATCAGGATAGGGATCCACACCGGTACAGTAGTAGCCGGAGTGGTCGGGCATAAAAAACTCTCGTATGATATCTGGGGTGATACAGTAAATACTGCAAGCAGGATGGAATCATCCGGAGAAGCAGGAAAAATAAATATTTCAGGAACGACTTATGAATTTGTAAAAGACTTTTTCGTTTGTGAGCACAGGGGGAAAATGCCTGTAAAATACAAAGGCGAGCTCGATATGTATTTTGTCAATGGTATTATACCTGAGCTTAGTGGCGAGGATGGAAAGCCAAACCGGAAATTCATCATGAAGATGCAGATGATAAAGCTTCAGGATATTGAAGAGCTGGTAATAAAAATGTTTGATGACGAAGCTCCGCCTGATCTTTATTTTCACAACGCATCTTTAGTCAAAAGTGTCACAAACCAGACCGAGCTTCTTTCAACAGCCGAAAGTCTCCCTGAAGAGGAATTTATCCATCTTAAGCTGGCTTCATTATTCCTTTTTACAGGCTATATTTCTGATTATGAAAAACCTCTTGAAGCCTCATTACAATTGGTTGAGGAGATACTTCCAAAGTATGCTTTTGAACAGGCTGATATCGATGAGGTGAAAAAGATCATCAGCAATTCATTTAATGATAAACAGGAATCCGCTTCTGATAATATCCTTCATGATGCAAAATATGATTACCTGGGACGCGTTGATTATATTAAGTTATCTGATAAATTGCTGAGGGAGGAATCGGAATACGGAAAACCGCATGACAAGAAAGAATGGATCGATTTCCAGAGGAAGCTTCTCTCACATAATGAGTTCATAACGAACACGGCAAAACTGCTGAGGGGCATATCGATTGAAGATCAGATCTCCAACCTCCAGATGGATGTTAACTGATCATGATTCTGGCCGGGGAATTTGAGGTTATACTTTAAAAATGTACTTTTGCGGCGTAAAATAACAGCTTAATAATGGAATTGCTTGACTGGAAAAATCTGCCATTTGGTTATATTAAAACCGATTACAATATAAGGTGTAAATATAAAGATGGCAATTGGGGAAAACCCGAAGTATCATCTTCAGAATATATTGATATTCATATAGCTGCAACAGGACTTCATTACGGGCAGGAAGCTTTCGAAGGGCTTAAAGCCTATATGGGGAAAGACGGAAAAATAAGACTCTTCAGATGGGATGAAAATGCAAACAGGCTCATCTTGTCAGCAGGGGGAATAAAGATGGCACCTGTCCCTGCTGAACTGTTCCGGGAAGCTCTTTTTCAGGTAATAAATCTGAACAGAAAATTTGTGCCGCCATATGGTTCGGGAGCTTCATTGTACATAAGACCGCTCCTGTATGGAAGCGGGGCAGAAGTAGGAGTAAAACCTGCTTCAGAATATACTTTCATTGTTTTTGTAACTCCCGTCGGTCCGTATTTCAGGGAAGGCATAAAGCCGGTTAACATGATGATATGCAGGGATGTGGACAGGGCAGCGCCTCTTGGTACAGGGATCTTTAAAGTAGGTGGCAATTATGCCGCGAGCCTTCGTGCCCTTGTCACTGCAAAAGCAAGCGGTTATGCAAGCACAATTTTCCTCGATGCCAGGGAGAAAAAATATATTGATGAATGCGGTCCGGCAAATTTCTTTGGCATAAAGGAAAACACCTATATAACCCCGAAATCGGTTTCAATATTAAACTCCATAACAAACAAGAGCCTGATAGATATAGCAGGAAGCCTCGGCATTAAGACGGAACGGCGCCCTGTACCGGTTGAAGAGCTTTCAACATTCAGTGAAGCAGGCGCATGCGGTACAGCAGCAGTGATCAGCCCTATTGGCAAAATCGTCGATCCGGAGAAGAATATGATTTATGAGTATTGCAAAGATGGCAAGCCCGGACCGGTAACTATGAAGCTTTATAATAAGCTTGTAGCAATCCAGAATGGTGATGCTGAGGATGAGTTTGGATGGATGACCGTGGTAGAGTAAACAAAATAATAAATTGTGAAGAATAAAGAGAACGGAACTTCAAAAACAAGGCTGAGGAGCTCTTATGCAACGCTTGTTGTGAGTGTTTCGTTAGTTCTCTTTTTACTTGGTATTCTTGGTCTTGTTTTGATCAATGCGAAGGAATTATCTGATTATTTCCGGGAGAGCCTTTCATTTTCAGTGATGCTCGATGATGATGCAAAAGAGGCAGATATAAGGATGCTGCAGAAAGATCTTGATGCGAAGCATTATGTAAAATCGACTGAATACATCTCGAAGGATGAGGCTGCAGCTAAAATGAAGGAAGAGCTGGGGGAAGATTTTATCAGCTTTCTTGGAGATAATCCATTACCTCCATCAATTGACGTTTATCTTATTTCAACATATACCAGTCCCGACAGCGTGGCGAAAATTGAAAAGTACATTCTTCAATATCCGTTTGTTAAAGAAGTTTTTTACCAGGAGTCGCTGCTATTCCTTATCAATGAGAATGTAAAGAAGATAAGCCTGTTCCTCCTGGTGATAAGTGCTTTCCTGTTTCTGATTGCACTGACGATTATCAATAATACAATACGGCTGGCGATATATTCCAGAAGGTTCATCATCAGGACGATGCAGCTTGTAGGAGCGACAAGATCATTTATACGGAGGCCATTCATTATGCAGAGTGCATTTCATGGATTCCTGGCAGCTTTAATAGCAATGACGCTTCTGATGGGACTTCTGTATTTAATTGAAAAGGAATTCTTTCTTATGCTTACCTTTCAGAATCCAGGTCTTTTAGCTCTTCTTGGCGGGGCAATAATCATTGTCGGGATAATGATCAATATAATATCAACATTTTTTTCGGTTAACAGGTATCTGAGCATTTCTGAGGACAAACTATATTATTGATAATATTATGGGCACAAAAAATGAAAAAAAGGAAAAGTTGAATTTTGCACTTGGACGCGAAAATTATAAGCTGCTGGCTATTGGTTTTGGCATAATTGTTATCGGTTTTCTGCTGATGCTGGGAGGAAGGTCGGAAAGTCCGGATCAATTCAGTAAAGATATTTTCAGCTTCAGAAGGATAACGCTTGCTCCAATTGTTGTTCTGGCCGGATTTATTTTTGAGATCTGGGCTATAATGAAGAAACCCAGGGAATGAATTGGTTTGAAGCGATGGTCCTTGGTCTTATCCAGGGATTGACAGAGTTTTTGCCCGTCAGCAGTTCAGGTCATCTTGAGATTGCGAAATCACTGTTTGATGTAAATCCAGAAGCAAGCTTTTATTTCACGATTGCTGTTCATGGTGCAACGGTATTAAGTACCATAGTTGTATTCCTGAAAGAACTTGTAACACTTTTCAGAGGCACGCTGAAGTTCAAAATGAATGAAGAGACCTCTTATGTTTTGAAGCTTATTGTTTCAATGGTACCTGTCGGATTTGCAGGACTTCTTCTGAAGGACCCGATTGAAAAGTTGTTCAATGGCAATATATTGTTTGTCGGATTCATGCTTCTTATTACTGCTTCTTTGCTGGCTTTAGCTCATTTTATTAAAAAGAAGGAAAGAAATATTACATATATGGATGCCCTGATAATCGGTATTGCTCAGGCTATTGCAGTTATTCCGGGTATATCACGTTCAGGGGCTACAATAGCCACAGGGCTTATGATTGGGAACAGGAAAAATGAAATAGCGAAATTCTCATTTCTGATGGTACTGGTACCAGTGATAGGTGCAAATCTGATGGAGATCTTTTCCGGAGAGTTTAACGCAGACAGTACAGGGATTGGAATAATAATAATAGGATTCATCACTGCATTTATATCAGGTTATACTGGACATCCTTTGACCTGGTAAACAAGGTCAGGATAATGATCAGAAGCACTTTTGGGATCAGGAAGATAAAAGTCGGCCACGCCGGCACGCTTGATCCTCTTGCAAGCGGACTTATGATACTATGCACCGGGAAGGCCACAAAAAGGATAAATGAGTTCAGTGATCTTGATAAGGAATACCTTGCAACCATTCATTTTGGTGAGACCACACCCTCTTTTGACCTCGAAACGGAAACTGACGGCAGTTACCCGACAGATCATATTACACAGGAGCTGGTTCAAAGGACCTTACCTGGTTTTTTAGGTGAACAAAAACAGGTACCCCCTCTTTATTCAGCAAAGCTCATTGACGGGGAAAGGGCTTATGAGCTTGCAAGGAAAGGAAAGCCGGGAAAGCTGGAACCTGTCAATATAGTTTTCAGGGAGCTGGAGCTGATATCTTTCGATATTCCGGAATCAAGGATCCGGATACTTTGCAGCAAGGGAACTTATGTAAGGTCATTTGCCAGAGATCTTGGAATAGCGCTAAACAGCGGCTGTTATCTTTCTGCACTTGAAAGAAGCAGGATAGGTTCATTTAAGCTTGAAGGTGCCTGGACCATTGAAAAATTTGAACAATTCCTTGAGCAAACGAAACAAAACGGAAATTTTTACGTATAAAGGAATTCTTCATTACAAAATATTAGTCTCGTTATGAAATTATCTCAATTCAGGTATAACCTGCCGCAGGA